>JAJZCO010000044.1 GCA_021846095.1 bacterium
AATTTTCAATTTGTTAATAAGGAGTTAAGAATACAATATCTTAAAGAGCTTAATTTGTCTTTAGACAGTAAGGTGTTATTAGTCATAGGTGGTGGTTTGGGATCGGTAAATATTAACCAAGCTTTTATAAAAATTATTAATTCATTGTTGTCTCGAGAAAAAAAATTGATTGTAGTCCATGTTGTTGGGAATAACAACGAATTAGATATGATAGCCAAATACAATAATGAATCGATTTTACAGCCTAATTTTAGAGATAGAATTCGAGTCTTTGGTTTTATAAAAGATGTTTATAAATATAGCGGAGCAGCCGATGTTATAGTGTCGAGAGCGGGTGCAACTAATATTGCTGAGTTCGCTATTCAGGCTAAGGCTTGTATTGTTATACCTAGTCCAGTATTAGCAAACGGTCATCAATTAAAAAATGCTGATTATTTAGACGACCACAAAGCGGCTATTATATTAAACGAGTCAGCCCTTAAGACTAAACCAGAGATGTTATATGATGCTATTATAAATCTTTTTCATGATGACGATTTAAGACATCTTCTTGAGCAAAATATTCTAAAAGAAGCGCAACCAAAAGCTACTAATCAGCTAGTTAATTTAATATTAAAGTCGGTCGATGTTTAACTTTAAAAAAAATAGTACTAATAAGACACTAGCCAGGCAACGTGTTTCCAGGAATAATTTATTGGAGAATCGTCGCTATTTATACCATTCTGTTAGTTTAGAACATGCTAAACAGCAAAAAAATATAGAACAAATTAACTCATCAATTAATATTTCAGAGGTAAAATTTGCCAGTTTTTGGACTAAAAGATTGCTAAAATTAATTATTTTATCAATTATTATAGTTGGAATGGTTAGGTTTTTAACTTTATCAGAAAACGCTAAAGTCGAAGTAGTAAACAATAAATCTTTAAATTATGCTTATCAGTCATTAGTCGATAAACAATTAGCAAGTTCATGGCTTAATGACAATAAATTAACGATTAGTGTTAATGGTATTGATCAAGTACTAGAAAATAATTATCCGACAATTGTAAATATTAAAACCAATATTCCTCTGATTGGCAGTCAGTTAGTTTTATATGTTACGACTTCAGCTCCTAAATTATTTTTGTCAACAACATACAATGCTGGCTTAGTTGATGGACAGGGTAGGGTTGTATCCGTAAACAAAGTAGATCAATCATCTTCTGGTCTGGTAGTAGTTAACTATCCAATACCTATCAAACTATCACTCGGAGATAATATTTTACCTGCTAGTGATGTTAATTTTATTAGTGATGTTTCGTATGAGTTAAGTTTGAAAAAAATTACAGTTAGCTATTATGAAGTACTACCTGGTGCCAATGAGTTAGACGCATATATCGCCAATACAAAATATTATGTTAAATTCAATCTTCAGATAGGTCAACCTTTAGTCCAGATTGGAAGCTATTTGGCAGTGATACATAATCTAAATACCAACAATATTGTACCTCGTCAATATATTGACGTTAGAATTCCTGGTCGAGTTTATTATCGGTAGAGTAGACGGGTTAAGGTGGTGTAGTATTAATTTAAATAGTCGTTATTAAATTTTGATAATTGATTGGTAAATTGTAAGTAGTATCTAATCTGTGAACAGCCACGACTCTACCCCATCTGTTCGTTATTTGTTCAATGTGATAATAACTATTATTTTTTTTAAAAAAACTATATAAATCAATATAAAATATAAAATGTCAAAAATATAAATATAAAATAATAGGATAGGGAGGGTAGTAAAAAAAATATAAAATATTATAAAACTGTGGATAAGTCAAATAGCGTTATATATTAAGGACAAAACGCTATTTAATGTATATCACATAAGTAGCTATTGGATGTGTGGGCTAGTTCAATATTAAATAACCTTTAATATTATTAAAAGCCTCGGTTATTTTTAATAATATCCTAATGATTAGTAGGTGTAGTGCCCCACTAGAAGAGTATAGAGTAGAATAGTTTTACCCATGCTTTAGTATAGGCGAGAGTCGTAAAATATACATTGTGCGACATTGAATCACGGCCTTTGTTTTGTTAGTAATTATCTCGTCTATCAATTAAGTTAGTCTTTTATTTATTAAATTATTAAAATATATTTTTTTTTAAAATATATAAAGTCATAATTGCCTGTTGATACAGGACCGTTTCGATAATACATTTAATGGCTGTTTTTATCTGCTACTTAACTTTATTTGTTCTGTTCGTTAATTGTTTATTTTTCGTTTAAATTGTATGTTGCCTTAGAGACTCTTTTAAATTGCTTTTTCCCTTGTAAATTAAGCAAAATAGTCGTTTCTTTCACAAATCGATCTTTTAGCACTCTTTTAACTATTTCGTCTCTATGCAATGGCTGTCCAGACTCTTTTAAGATTTTAGTGATAATATCTGCTACTGTTCCTTTTTGATAACCCCATTCGGTTAAGGCATATATTCCTCGACCGACTAATACAAATCGTTTATCTTTGATCAATTCATTATGAATTGCTTGGGTAGTAACATTCTTTCTTTTAAAGTCACTTTTTTTGATAGCATTCGATATATCATTAAAATGCATGTATTTACCATTTTCTTTAAGAATAACGTAAATCTTATCTCTAATGTTCCTGGGGTTGACGGTCGGCCATTTAATTAAGCCCCAGTGATTATTAAGGTATGCTAGTTGTTTTGATATACTAGCTAGTGATTCTAATTGTTTAACGTTTGAATTACCAGTAAGTTTTTGTAGATCTAAAATCGAGCATGGTTTGCCTTGTTTTTTTATAATCTCAATCATATTATCAATAGAACTAACTAGCTTTTTATCTGTAAATTCAGATTTTAAGGCTATAGCTGCAAAATAATTATCGTTATCATTAAGGATGGTGGTATCTGGTGACATTAAAGCTAAAAACATTATCCTAGACTGCTCTGCTTTATCTGATGCCTGGTAAAGTTTAATTGCCACCTCACTAGTTTTTAAGACATCACCGTTGGCCTTTAAAAAGTTAGTTAAATTTTGTGAAAAATTTGTTAAGTCTGAAATTTTATTATCAGCACCAATAGACTTTAGTTTTATAGTTACGGCTTTTTCTAATTGTCTTACCCGCTCTCTGGTAATACCCAACATTTCACCTATTTGTTCCAAGGTTTCTTTCCTATCAAATAAACCAAAACGTCGAGCAATAATGGCTCGTTCTCTTTCGTGTTCAATATTATTTAATAATTTTGTAACAAGATCAGTTGTATTGATTTGAATTGTTGGTGGTTTATTGTTCATGAGAATAACTTCTATTAGATTATATAATGTTTAGTTGCAAAAGTCAAGTATTGTGATAAATATTAACTATATTCTAGCATATAAATGACTATTACATATATTATATGTTGTAAAAAGATTATTAGTCAATGACTTTTACTAAAATTCAATATTATAGATTCTTACTTATTCTTAATATATTTTCGTTTTTTAGATTTATGTGGGGCTTCTTTTAACATTTTTATAGCTTGACTCTCTGTTATTCCGGCAGGATCAGTTTCTTTTGGAATTTTAGCATTTTTTTGGCCGTTAGTTATATATGGTCCGTATGGTCCATGAATAATTTTAATTTCACTTTTTTCAAATATTTTAATGATTTTAGCTTTGTCTTTATCGATTTTTTCTTGATAAAGTGTAAGCGCTTCCTCTTTAGTGATGGTATGAGGATCAAATCCTTTAATTGAAACAAAGGTTTTGTTAATGTTGACATATGGCCCAAATCTACCGATATTAGTAATTATGTCTTCCCCATCCGTTGTTTGACCAAGTAATCTCGGTAATTTAAACATTTCGAGTGCTTGTTGGAGTGTAATAGTGTTAATTGTCGTATCTTTAGGCATTGTTGCAAAAATTGGTTTGTCATCTGTTTCGTCGCCGTCACCTTTTTGTAACATTGGCCCAAATCTACCAAATCTAGCATAGATATTTTTTTTGCTAACTGGATCGACTCCTAATAATCTAGCTTGAGAGGCCTCTTTACGTGTAATAGTCTCAGCTTTTTCTATCAACGGATGAAAAGAATCATAAAACGTTTTAATGATTGGTACCCACTGTTCGCTTCCGTTGGCTATCTTATCGAATTCTGTTTCCACTTTTGCCGTAAAATCATAATCAACAATCGAAGGAAAATGTTTAACCAAAAAATCTGTTGTTACCTCTGCTATAGCGGTAGGCATTAATTTATTTTTATCTGATCCAACAAGACGAGATATTTTATCTTGTACGATTTTACCATCTTTGTCTAAAGTTAGTATGGTTGAATCGCGGTTTTTACCTTCGAGATTAACCTTCTCGATATAACCTCTTGATTGGATAGTTGAAATTGTTGGTGCATAGGTACTAGGACGGCCAATACCGAGCTCTTCGAGTGTTTTAACAAGACTAGCTTCAGAAAATCTGGCCGGTGGCCGATTAAATGTTTCTACGGCCGAAATTGTTTGATAATTTAGTGAATCTATTTTTTCAAGAGATGGTAATAGGTGGTCATTTTTATTATCGGAATAGACCTCTAAGAATCCTTTGAATATAATTACTTCTCCGTTGGCAATGAACAGCTCTTTATTATTAGAGATATTGATTATTGCCTCTGTTTTTAGCAATTTAGCTGAAGCCATTTGAGAAGCTATAGTTCTTTGCCATATTAAGTTATATAGTCGATTCGAGTTATCATCTGAGGTTATGGTTAACTTATTAAAATTTGTTGGTCTAATTGCCTCGTGAGCTTCCTGGGCGTTAGTATTTTTTGTTTTGAACTGACGATAGTGATAATATTTTTCACTAAAATTTGTTAAAATATAACTTTTTGCTCCGTTTAATGCTTGATCGGACAGTATTGTGCTGTCGGTACGCATGTAGGTAATATGACCTGATTCATAGAGTTTTTGCGCAATTAACATAGTTTGTTTGACTGAAAAATTCAATCGTTTCGATGCTTCTTGTTGTAGCGTAGAAGTTGTGAACGGGGCTCCAG
>JAJZCO010000045.1 GCA_021846095.1 bacterium
GCCCTAAAAAATTGAATTCTACTAATGAATCAATTGATTCGAAGTAATTTTATTAATATTAAATCATGACCGGCAGAACCCATGATTTAGCGGCTTTCTCTGGTTTACTAATTGCCTTTATGTCTTCAAACTTAGCTAGCGTTAGTTTAGTAACGTTATTCTTGTCTTTATTGTTTAATCAGGTAGGAGGTATTTTACCTGACATTGATCAACCAACTGCTCCGTTTTGGCGTAATTTACCGATTGGTCATTTTATTGGTAAGATTGTTGATAAAGTTCTGTTAGGTGGTCATCGTTTTTTAACCCATTCACTTTTGGGAGTAATGTTTTTTGGTTTGTTATTCTACGCCATTTTATTATTTATTAAATCAATAATCGGTGGAGTAGATTTAAACATTATATTTTTTTCATTTATTATTGGTTTGTTGTCTCATCTTTTACTTGATAGTTTTACTAAAGAAGGTATACCCCTATTGTTACCAGTCACTAAAAAATTTGGATTTCCAACCAATAAACGATTTAGAATTACAACAGGTAAATTCGTAGAACATTTAGTAGTTGTGCCAATCATAATTATCTTAGATATTGTTATGATATATTCTGATCACAGTACTATTATTAATTTTTTTCGTCATAGTTTGATTCGTTAGAAAAAGATACTTGAATTTTTTAATTTTTAGTTTAATACTTAGGATATAATAATTAAAGGGGAAATAAAATGGTGCAACTTTATCTATATAGCTTTATTGCTGGATTGTTTAGTGTTAATGGGATACCTCATTTCATCAAAGGTATACTAGGTGAGAAATTTCAAACGCCTTTTTCTAAAGAATCTTCGGCAGTCGTTAATGTTATGTGGGGATGGGTAAATTTCTTAGTAGCAGGATTATTAATATATTTCGGTAATGTTCATGCTCATCTACTAAGAGCCTTTGGATTAACAGCTATTGGTGCTTTGTTAATGGGTTGTCTTTTAGCTTATATGTGGTCTAAGGATTTATCTAATAAATAGAATTGATTTAGCTGACCATTTTTAACTTAATAATCAGAGTTGTTTTTAGCTTATTCAATATTAAAATAAAATTAGTTAGTTAATGATGTAGCTTGTTTAATTAGTTGGTAACAGCCATAAATCACGGCTTCTTCTGGATGATCAGCTTTTATAATTTCTGGCTTCAATATTAATACGTCTGTTATGTCTTGGACTTTTTGATTAAGATATTGACCGTATTTTTCAAAATAAGTCCCAATACTGCCACCAATTACGATTACTTCGGGTTGAATAATTGGTAGTAATGCTATTATTCCTTGGCTAATATTATCGGCAATTTTTATCCATGAATCTTTATCGTCAATATCCCGGGCATATTTATTGAATGTTGAAACAATTGCTTTACCAGATGCAAATGCTTCCCAGATCATTGCTTTATTATCATGATTTAAAATCATATGACCTGGCTCCATATTGATTAAAGTTTGATCTATCTTTTGATTAATAATTAATGCTCCACCTATGCCGGTTGATATAGTCAAATATAATACTCTTGAAAAATGATCTTTTATTATGATAGCCTCTGATAAACCGGCTAGATTAGCATCATTATCAATTAGCACAGGACAGTTTGTGATGTTATTGATATCTTTTTTTGGATTAACATTATGCCATTGTAGTGTTCCACCTGCCACAAGAGTATTATCCGCTTGGTTAATCATTTCCGGAAAAGCTGCTCCGACATATTCATAGTTAATTTCACCTAGTTTTAAGATGTTATCTGCTAATATTGTTAGGAAATCTCTATATTCTAATGGTGTTTCAAACTTTATCTTGTTTATTATTTGACCAGTATTATCGAAACTAGCAATTAGAGTTTTAGTGCCGCCAACGTCTATTGTTAAATACATTTAATTATCATAACAAAATAAAGATTTGTTATAAACCTAGTTTTAATATGATTTTAACGGTTTTTTAGTTATAATTTAAGCTATATGCACCTGTAGCTCAGTGGATTAGAGTGTCTGGCTTCGAACCAGAAGGTCGCAGGTTCGAATCCTGCCAGGTGTACCAATTGAACAACTACCCCTGTCAAAAGTTTACCTTAATTTACACGTCAATCTGTTCGAATCCCTTAGGGGTTAAGAGTGATTATTTATGATAATTAAAGCATACTTCCTGACTAAATCTAAGCATAAAAACTCTATGAAATCTTAAAGTTTACACAACTCATAATTTCTTTAAGTTGAGCTTTTGGGTCATTTTTAATTCAGAGTGAAGCAATGTTAAGTATGCTCCGCGTTAGATAGAAATAAACTGTTATCGAAATGTCAACCTCCCTTAATTCTAGACATCTTGTCTCTACTAAATTAGGCTAGCATCGTTAATGCAGGCAGAGATCCGTCTAGTTTTCTTTTCTATCTAATCTAGTTCAATAGCAAATCTAGCTACATGAATTAAAGTTAGAAACATGAAGTTCAAGCTGTAAATTGTTAGAAGATTATACTATTTGTTTATTTTCATCTAGCAAAGAAATTATCTGGTAACCATATTTGTCTATTTCTTCCTTAGTCCAAAAATCAAAGTCTTTAGTTTTCCCCACGTACCCAACTCTTCGCTTTAATGAACGTCCTGTAGGCAGTTTGGTGGTAGAGTCAACCTCATTAAGTATTAAAATGTCACCTGGCTGACAATCCCAATCAGCAAGACGCAGTTCAAATGTTTTTTCACCACTAGCAACTTTCTCAAAGTATTCTGACCATATCTTCTTTTCTATAGTTTTGCTCATAGGATTTCTTTTATATGTTTAACAACTAAATCAAAGATTACTTCATGACCTTTGTCATTGGGGTGTATACCATCTGCAAGCAATGATTTATATTCCTGTTCCAGATACTTTTCGCTGACTTTTATATAAGTCAAGGAGTGACTATCGCATAGTTCATGAAGAATCTCATTAAAGCTTCTAATTCTTTCATTGGTATAACATTTACCACTAGATGAAGATTTAATTGGGTTAGTCAGGTTTTCGTCAACTGGTAGCAGGTCTATGAACATAACCTTTGATGAATATTTTTGAGTAAGCTCTATTAATTGATTAAGCTCCGATTTATAGCGTTCTGGGGTTGATTCAAATTCCTGATTGTTTCTGTGTAAAGTATCGTTAGTGCCAATAGCGAAAATAAATGCATATTCTTCGTCAGGATATAGCCTAGCTTTTGTTTCAGCTTCAAATCTTTTGATTATCTGCTGAGTGGTATTGCCATCTACACCTAAGTTATATACTTTATGATAATTTTTAATTCCTGATTTTATTTCTTCACTTTGAACGAAGGCTTTAATTCTATCAGCCCAACCGCCATTACTATCCCAAAGACCTTCTGTGATACTGTCACCAAAAATAAGGATTATCATTTTAAAACCTTTTCCATACACTAATAATACAACAGATTGGCATCACCTAATAAAAGGTTGTAAGAGTATGTTGCGAATGTAAGATGTATTGATTAGGCAGCACTCAAAGCTGAAACAATATACTGTCTAGCAACCGCAATTTCTTTAGTTAATTCAATAATAACTTGATAATATTTATTTCTGAAGATATCTATTAGGGGGTACCATTTAATTTACAGCCCTTTATATACGTCTTTACGATGTCGAACTCTTATAACTAGAATCAGTAACTCATTTTTATAAATCTGATAAACGATTCGGTAAACCCCTTGCCTTATACGATAAAGATTATTGGAACCTTTAATTTTTTTTGAATCATCTGGTGTGGGATTTATATATAGGCCATTGATTATGTCCACAATACTAGCTCGCAACTCTTTACTTGGAAGTTTACGGATTTCTTTTTGGGCGGAGTTTTTAATCTTAACTTTATAAGAGGCCATCAGCTTTAAGCTCTTTAACGAATAAGTGGAAGTCTATAGCAGATTCATTCTCACGTTCTTTAACAATTTGGAGATCTTCTAAATCCTCAAGCACTTGTTCCTTTACCGCATCTTCAATTACAGAAGAAACGGACTCTCCGCATTCAGCAGCTCGTATCCTCAAAGCTTTATATATTTTATCGTTAAGGGTGATAGTAGTACGCATGACTGTTCCTTATCTTATATGGTTAGTATAGCATAGTTGCATCAATGCATCCATATGCTCGTCATTCATACCTTTATAGAATTAAGATAGACTAACAAGGTTCTAATCCCACTCGATAGTTACTATTCTAGACTTGGGAGATTGTACCTTAAACGTCTCATGCCACTGTAATAGTTCAGCCTTGAAGTGGTTCCAAACCGAAACTAGAAGCTGTACCACATAAGAATTTAATCCCTAATACACCTTTTAGAGAGTTTTGATATTTTCGCAATTTTTAAGTCTTACTTATGCTAACAGAATAAAATTGTTTCTAATCTCGTCGCTACCTTTAGTAATGAAAAAGTTACTTACATTACATATTACATTTAGTAATAAGATTTGCTATAGTAATAGATATGAAAACTACGCTTACAATTACGAGCAAGGGTCAAACTACCATACCAGCTCCAGTGCGCCATAAACTTGGCTTAAGTAAAGGTGGTGGCATATTGCAAATGAGCTTTAACGAAGATAAGGGTGAGCTTGTAATATCAAAGCCAACTAGCGTAGATGAACTTAGCAAAAAGCTAAGTGGGTATATCAAGCCTGGAATAAGTCCTCTTATCGACGCAGACGCATTTTACCAGGCAAATAGGTTTAAATAAGGTATGGCGAAATATACAGGCTCATTTGATACTAATGTCTTATTACGTCTACTACTTAACGACATAACTGAGCAGCATATTGTTGTAAAGAAACTATTAAACCAAACTGCTAATCAGTTTGCTGTTGCTGACACAGCAATAATTGAGCTGGTGTTTGTGCTTGACCGATACTACAGATTTAGTCGTTTACAGACTAGCGAAGCAATAGA
>JAJZCO010000046.1 GCA_021846095.1 bacterium
TTAGAGCTGGTGGCAATCGATGAATAACCGAATAATCATCGAAATCGTCAGCCTGATGATCGATTGGTTGACCGATAACATTAAACATTCTACCAAGTGTTTTTTTACCAATTGGTACCGATATTGGTTTAGCCGTATCTTTGACCTTAACGCCTCTAGCTAAACCATCTGTCGAACCTAGTGAGATAGCCCTGACTGAAGATTCGCTTAAATGTTGGGCGACTTCTAAAACAACTTTCTTTCCATCCAATAGAACTTCAAGAGCATTATAAATAGACGGCAAACTGTCGGTACTAAATTCAATATCGACCACCACACCCACGACTTGAATGATTGTCCCTGTGTTTAATTCTTCTTTTACTAAATTTGTTGTCATTAATTTAATCCTTTCATCCTTCCGTTATTATCCGTTTAATGCTTCTACGCCACCAGTAATTTCAGCCAGTTCTTGTGTAATACTAGCTTGACGGGCAGTATTTAATTCTAAAGTATAATCATCAATTAAATCCTTTGCGTTATCGGTCGCATTTTTCATTGCTAGCATTCTCATAGAATGCTCCGAAGCAATGCTTTCAAGCAATGCTTGCCAGAGTTGAGCCTCAATTAAACGAGTTGTAATCTCATCAATTACTGTTTCAACATCTGGTTCAAAATTAGAAAAAGTTTGGCTTCGATCTATTGAATCAGCGACAATCATCTTAACTGGCAACAGAATTGATTGACTAACTTCTTGAGAGATATTAGATTTAAATTTAGTATAAATTAATACGACTTCATCAACTTTATTGTCTTTAAAATGATTTATTAAACTGTTTAAAATTGGCCTAATATCATTAGCCGAGGGTTGATCAGCAAAACTATTATAGACAGCTAGCAGGTTAATTTGATTTAAGTTACGAGCTAAATGAGCCGCCTTATTACCGATCGCAATTACAAAAGACTTCTTATTTTCTTTTTGATCTTGAGCGACAATCTTCAATAAGCTTCTTAGAACATTGGAATTATATGCTCCTGCCAAACCACTATTAGATGTAATAACAATATAAAGTCGATTGGTAATTTTTCTAACTTTAAACAAATCATAATTATCAAGCTCATTGATACTAGATAGTTTAATCATTAGGCTGGTAGCTAATTCACCATAAGCTCGACTTCGATTGGCATAATCCTGAGCTCTTCTCATTTTAGAAGCTGCTACTAATTGTAAGGCCTTAGTGATCTGTCTAGTGCTTTTAATCGATGCGATACGCCGTTTTAATACAACCGTACTAGCCATTATTCTTTGGCCTTTCTGGTTTTATTTCATAACTAACAGCAATTTCTTTGGCTATTTTTAGTATTACTTGGTTATTATTGTCTGTCGGTTTATCTCCACTATTCAGTTGCTTGATTAGATCAGGTTTTTTAGCTTCGATTTCTCGTAAAAAAGCTTCCTCAGCCAATTTAATCTTTTCGACAGGAACATTATCAAATGTGCCAGAAGTAACTGCCAACAACGAGCTGTACATTTGCCAAACCGCATAGGGGGAATACTGCAATTGCTTTAAAAGCTCAGTTAATCTTTGGCCACGTTCAATAGTTTGTCTGGTATCGGCGTCTAAATCGGTTGAAAATTGACTGAACGCAGCTAACTCACGGAATTGAGCCAACGCAAGTTTAAGACCACCACCAACCGCTTTAATAGCTTTGGTCTGAGCTGCACCACCAACTCGTGAAACAGATAACCCGACCGAAATAGCTGGTCTGATTCCTTGATAGAATAAACTGGTTTCTAGAAAAATCTGACCGTCAGTAATTGAAATAACATTAGTAGGAATATAGGCACTAATATCCCCAGCCTGAGTTTCTATAATTGGTAAAGCTGTCAATGAACCACCACCTAAATCATCGTTTAGTTTAGCGGCTCTTTCTAACAAGCGAGAATGCAAGTAAAAAACGTCACCAGGGTAAGCCTCTCGACCAGGGGGTCGTCGTAACAATAACGACATTTGTCGGTAAGCTGCAGCATGTTTTGTTAAATCATCATAAATTATCAAAGCATGTTGAGAATTATCGCGAAAATATTCGCCTATAGTTGCGCCAGTGTAGGGGGCTAGGTATAACATAGCAGCCGGATCTGCCGGGCTGGTAGCGACAATAATAGTGTTATCCATCACACCTTCACGTCTTAGTCGTTCCTCTAAAGCAGCTACTTTGGATAATTTCTGGCCAATAGCAACATAAATGTTTATCACACCTGTTTTTTGCTTAGACTGATTCACCATGGTGTCAACGGCTATAGCAGTTTTACCAGTTTGACGATCTCCAATAATCAACTCACGTTGACCACGCCCAATTGGAACTATGGCATCTATTGCCATTAAGCCTGTCATTAAGGGCTCAAAAACACTTTTACGATCTAAAACACCTGGAGCATTTCGCTCTACTCGGGCGGTTAGAGATGATTTTATTATCCCTTGGCCATCAAGAGGTCGACCAAGTGGATCAACTACTCGACCAATCAGTTCCGGGCCAACCGGTACTTCAAGGACCTTACCAGATAATCTAACTTCTGCCCCGGCTTTTACAGGAATATCATCAGATAATAACACAGCTCCTATTTCATCGACAGCCAAATTAAAAGCAAAAGCAATAACAATACTACCATCACTACCAGTAATCTCTAACATTTCATTATAACCACAGTGAGATAAACCGTATATCCAGGCGATACCATCTCCAACTCTGGTCACAATACCGACATTTTCAATCTCTGGTCGATTTTTTAAAGCTTCAATAGCCGAACGTATATCATCTGATAATTCTTGAATTGATAAATTTGCCACGGATCTTATATCCTTTCTTGCGTTGTTAATCTTAATAACTGATTTAATTTAGCTCTGACTGTTAAATCTAAGCTTTGAGCAGGGAATTCTAATTTAATACCACCAATAATACTTTGATCAACTACCGGCTCAATAACTATTGATTTAATTTTATCAAAGTATTTTGTGACTATTTTTTTAATACTATCTATACTATCAGACGACAATGGATAAGCACTAATAACTTTGACATCAATAATGCCGACTTGTTGTCTATAGATACTAACGTCTCTCATAATTGAATCGAGTTGAGAAGTTAATTGATTACTCAAAACAAAAGCAGCGATCTCGGCAGCCAACTTAGTAACGGGTTGGTCGTTAACTAAAGTTTTTTTAGCAATAATATTTGCTAACTCACTACGTTTAACAACCACTATGCCACCCTCTGCTGATCTTTTAATGATTCAGCTATTAAATTTCTATCGGAACTTTCATCCAATTTATGTTTTAAAATTGTCTCAGAAGTTTTAGTGATTAGATCGATAATTTCAGATTCTACTTTTTGTTTCATCTGAGTTGCCTCTAAATTTATTCGGCCTTTAGCCTCATTAATCAACAAGTCTGCTCTGACGCTAGCCGCAATCTCAGCTTCTTTAATGATTGATTGAGCTGAAGATTGAGCCTCACTAATCATCTGATCGGCCGATAATCTAGCTTGATGAAGCGACTGACTGACTTGTTTTTCTAAATCCTGTTCTTTTTTTAACATAGTTTCACCAAGTTTTACACCTTGCTCAATCTTATCTCTTCGTTCAGCTAAAACTTTCAAAATTGGTTTAAAAGCATATTTACGCAATACAATATACGCCAAGATGAAAGTAATCAACTGGATAACAAAGGCTGAACCATTAACGCCCAAAGCCCCAAGGCCTGAAGCGCTACTACCAAATATTAATAAAATCTGTGTCATTTATTTAATCTATCTAATTATTTAACAATAAATATTGAAGCAAAGGCTAACAAACCAAATAGCTCAACAATGGCGACAAATATTAAAGCTTGTCCTAAAAACTTAGCTGCTTCTGGATTTCTTCCTACTGCTTGTAGATAGTTTCCACCGATTAGTCCAATACCAATTCCTGGCCCAATAAAACCTCCACCAATCATTAAACCCTTAGCGATAATTGCCGTGTCGATAGCTGATGCAATAATCATAATTCTTTCACTCCTTATTTAAATTTGATTTTAATACTTAATTAATTTTTCCTTATCTATTGTTTCAGAAATTATCAGATCATTCAAGTGCCTCTGATTCTTTTTCGGTTGCGTGATTAGCCACAATGGCTAAATACATAACTGAAAGTATAGTGAAAATATAAGCCTGAAGAGCGGTCACAAACAACTCAATTAAAGTAAATGGCAGAGCAGTTAAAGGAGCAAGTATGTGTCCGAGATATGAAAAGACAGCTATGACGATCTCTCCAATAGCAATATTTAAAAAAAGTCGAAGTGATAAACTAAAAACTCGAGTCAAATCAGTTAACATCTCCAGCAATCCAATAATTAAATACAGGGGATTTAAAGGATTACCGACAAAAAAATGACCAAAGTATTTAACGATACCGCCAGACTCTCTAACTGACGACGCATAAACATAAGCCATCGTGAATAAACCCATAGCAAAAGTTGCATCAAGATCCGCCGTAAAAGGTCGAAACAATGGTACTCCAAGAGACGAAAATCCTTCACCAACAATTGGTAATAATCCTAACCAATTATTAAGTAGGATAAAGAAAAATAAAGTAACAAAATAAGGTACATATTTTCGAGCTCTCTTTTTATCTTCAAAACTATTTTCTACTAAATTAATAATAAACTCACTAATCGCTTCGACGAACTGTACTAAACCACCTTTTGGTTTTATGGTCACTCTTCTAGCAACAGAAATCAAAATAATACAAATAGCTATAATCGATATCCAACCATAAAGCATTGAATTGGAAATTCCCAAACTACCAATATGAAAAA
>JAJZCO010000047.1 GCA_021846095.1 bacterium
TATTCCAGACGACGACCATCAGAACTGAAATAGTTAAAATATTTAATATAAAAAGTAACTCTGATTAATTAAAATTTTATCACCAGGCTTTAAACCAATTTTAATTAATTCACGAAAAATTCCCTTACGTTGAAAAATATTTCTCAGTCTACCAACAGATTCTTCGTTAGTAAAATCGGTTTTAAAAACAAATTCTTCAATCTCTTGACCGACGACTTTAAAACCATCATCTGTTTTACTGACTGACCAATTTTTTTTATCAGGTGCGAGGGTTATAATTGGTATTGAAGAAATAATATCTGCCTCTACATTATCCTGCTTCTCAATTAATAAACTAGCCTTTTTTAATAAATCTTCAACACCAAGGCCACTCACCGCCGAAATAGCAATAATCTTTTTTCTTTTTAATAATCTTTCTTTTAAAGTTTTAATTGTTTCAAAAATAAATTTCTTATCTAAACCTTCAACTTTTGTTAATACGATAATCTCAGGTTTCTTTTCCAATTTTAAATCATAATTTAAAAGCTCTTGTCGAATCGTCTGATATGACTTATAAATATCGGGATTATTAATATCTATTAGATGAAGTAAAACAGACGTTCTTTCGATATGCTTTAAAAAATTATAGCCCAACCCCTTACCTTTAGATGCACCCTCAATTAAACCTGGTATATCAGCTACCAAAAAAGAAGTACTTAAAAAATCAACTACTCCTAAATTTGGGATTAAAGTAGTAAACGGGTAATCGGCAATAGTCGGCTTAGCATTACTTATTTTAGCAAGTAAAGTTGACTTGCCAGCATTAGGCAATCCAATTAATCCGACATCGGCTATCATTTTTAGTTCAAACCGCAAAGTAAAACTTTCACCCGGAAGACCTTTTTCGGCAAATCTAGGAGTTTGACGTTTTGATGAAACAAAATGGGCATTACCAAACCCTCCCTTACCACCACGCCCAATAGTGTGTTTTTGACCATCTTTAACTAAATCTACAACTAACTCATTGCCATTATAGATTGCTGTACCGACCGGAACATTAATTACTACATCATCAGCATTTTTACCATGCCGCCGATTTTTCTCACCGGCATTGCCATTTTTGGCAACAATCTCTTTATGATAACGGTAAGTAGCTAAAGTATCTTGATTACGACTTGCAATGACAACAACATCACCACCCTTACCACCATCGCCACCATCTGGGCCACCTTTATCGACATATTTTTCGTGATGAAAACTAACATGACCATTGCCACCATCACCAGCTGAAACCTTAACAATAACTTGATCAATAAAACTCATTTTATTAGATTACCATCATTAGACATAACTTCTTAATATTTTTAACGATAGATATAATTTGGATACATTGATGCTGGTACTACTTTCCAGTCAACTATATCCCATCCACCAGTTGGTGTCGGATTTGTCATTGATTTTTGACCATATGAGTACATTTCTGATATCCAAATGGTACCATTAGGGTTAATAGCTCTAACAACTGCCACATGACCCTCACCGTAATATGTGTATGGTGTTTGAGCAATCGCACCAACAACTGGTGTAGAACTGACTTGCCAACCACTTAGTATAGCGTTATAAGCCCAAGTACTGGCATTACCCCAATTATCAGGTACGGCTATCTGAGTTGCTACATACCAAGTACACCAACCAAAATCATAGCCATTATAACCATAGGACGGAGAAAAAGAATAGACCGGTTTTGGTTCAGTACCATTGGGGATAATAATCTGTTCACCAGGAACAAGTCCGGTAATTTCAGCATCATTATAGGCAATAATTTGTTTAGCTGAAGCATTATAAGTTTTAGCTAAACTAGCTGGAGTATCTCCAGCTTTAACAGTATAAACTATTCCATTTAAAGGTGGTATGACTAAAGTTTGGTTAGTTATTAAATTATTTCCGATTAAACCATTAGACCATCTAAGGCTATTTACAGATATATTAAACTTGTGGGCGATAGAAGTAATTGTATCGGTGGGTTGAACAACATAATCAGATATATTAGCTCTGGATTTTAAAGCAGTCAATACTACTTGTGGTTTAGAGACCACATTATTATCAGTAGCTGCCATAGCTATTTCTGCCTGTTGGGTATCAGCTTGGTTAGATATCGGAACTGCTTCTGGTAAGTTAGTCATTTGCGCCACTGTCAAAGCAATATCGGCCGAAGATACTTGATCTAAAGGATTAATAGTACTTTGAGTATTAATAGATGTAATACTATTAATACTCCCTCTTGAGGTAAAATTATTATTATTTGTCACAACTACTAATACAATAAGCGACAAAACTACTACATTGCCCACAATCAATAAGTATTTAAAATAATTTTTACGTATTTTATGACGTAAATTTACATTAAATATACCGTCTGTTTTGGTTAATATAGCAAAAACAGATGATTTTCTCTTGGTTAAATTGCTAGTTGTAGACAATTGAGTGCTAATACTTTAACTCCAAGATTGTTTCTTATAAATAACTAATCAACAATAAAATATTCCAGAATATACATCAAAATTTTATAATAAGATTATACCTTTTTATTGGATTATTTGCAAAATTATAACTCTGGATTCTGACCATGAACTTTTAACAACATCCTTTAGGAACTATTAACTTCATTGGGTTATCATATGAACCGGGAAAAACTTTCCATACATTTTAGCGAATTTTTTATCAAGGGTTAGTATATATGAGCATTTGTAACGTCTAGCGCAGGCTGTCTGTAAAGCATCCTCAAAATCACCTTGATCATTTTTTTCAGCCCATATGTAATCATCGTTATTCATGTCCAATATCTTGTAGCCCTTCATAAAATTATGAGCTATTTTCTTATCAAAACCTTGTGACTCTACAAAATATAAAACTGTTGCTAGTGATACTATCGATACGCAAACAGTGCAGTTTTTCCGGAGAGACATAATACCATTCATCGCCAGATCGTAATTCGAGCGACGGAATAACAGCTCCATTAATATATTAGTGTCTATAAAAATAAGCTCATCGGTCATATTTTTGACTTAGTAATCGCTGACGCAACTGTTTGTATGGTAAATCGTATAGTTCATCTTTTAGGGGCAGTGTATATCTAAGAGATTCCACCAGAGCCTGATGACTGCCCGGTTCAAACTTTGTAATTTTTGGTTTGAATACCGGCACTAATTTTATTAATGGTTTACGGTGAAAAGTTACTTCATATTCGTTACCGCTAGCCACTTCCTTAACAATAGTAGCGTGGTTACGCTGGAAATCTTTTGCAGTAATTGTTCGCATATTTTAATGTTAGTACTTTATATTAAAAAGGTCAAACAAATTATTACCAATTTATTTGCACAATTGGTGACAATAAAGTGCAGTATTTTGTTGTTGTTGGACCAATGTATTTGAAAAATAAGTTACACCGTTATCACCAGTAACAAAATAAAGCCAGTTAGTCTTTGCTGGGTTAGCTACCGCTTGTAAAGCTGAACTAGAAATAGTGGCAATTGGAGTTGGCGGTAATCCAGTATGTATCAAGGTATTATAAGGTGAATTATAATTTAAACTAGCCGGAACATTGTTATGAAGCGCTCCATAGATAGCAGTAACATCTGAACCGAGTGGCATATTAAGAGACAAGCGAGATAAAAATACTTGAGCAACTTGAGCCCGATCGGAGGCATTTGATACTTCTTGGTTTACTATTGAAGCTAAAATAATTGCCTGATAAACACTTAGACCTTCTTTAGCAAATAAGACTTGTAAGCTGGGAGTGATATGCTGTCCCATTTCTATCAACGACTCTCGAATAATCGTACTAGCCGAAGTATTCGAATCTTTTAAAAATGAATCTGGCCACAATAATCCTGCTAAGGTATTAACTGATTGAGGTTTAAAAGCAAGGATTGGTAAACTGCTGTAAAGAGATGGATTTAAAGCAGTATTGACATCACTAACACTATAACCATCATTAATTAAAGTATTTTTGATTTGCTCTAAACGCACACCTGGTAAAATCGTTACTAATTTAGTAGCGATCTTACCATTGACTAAGGCTGTAACAATCGATTGAACACTTTGACTCGGAGAAAAGACATAAGTTCCAGCCTGCAAAGAAGCATTATTCAAAGTATGAACATAAATATTAAAAGCCCAAGTACTTCTAATTAAATGATCCCTAAATAACAAATCTCCGATCATTTTGACAGAATAACCTTGTTTAACGACTATTTGTTTAGCCGTTTGAGTAGTTGAAACAGGTTTTAAATCCTGATAATAAATTTTTCCAGCAAAGAAAATTATAGCAACTGCGACAATTATTAACGAAGCCAATAAAATAATGGCATGTTTTGGAATTCGTCTAATTTTTTTTTCAATCTGATATTTCATATTTTATTATTAGCTATTAAATAATCTTCTAATATCACAGCGGCCGCATAAGCATCAATATCCAGTTTATGATAATTTTTATTAGAACCATCCAGTAACTCTTGAGCTTTTACAGTAGTCAGTGTTTCGTCCTGATAAAATATTGGCAGGTTAAATTTCTCTAATTTATCTGTGACAAATTTCTTAACATATTCGGATTGGTTAGTCTCTTCGCCTGCCAGATTACGAGGCCAACCGACTACTAAAATATTTACTTCATTTGTTAAAATTACCTGATTTAACTGAGACTCAAAACTATCATCATTTAAAATAGTCGCCAGTGGTCGAGCAAGATAATTATGACTATTAGCCAAGGCTAACCCGACTCTGACTGAACCAATATCTAAAGCTAATATGTGACGTGTTTTAATTTGATTCATAAAAAAACCTAAGGTTTAG
>JAJZCO010000048.1 GCA_021846095.1 bacterium
TTTGACTACTTTGTCTAATATGCCAATCACAAAAACAAAAATTAATGACAATCTTAAAATAGTTAACTTCGAAGATACCCCACCGATGAGCACTTATTTATTAGCTTTTACCGTCGGTGAATTAGAATATAAAGAAGGCAAGACCAAGGATGGTATTGTCGTTAGGACCTATGCTACTCCAGATAAAATCAAATTAACCAGTTATAGCATCAAAATAGCAATTCAAGCTTTAGAATTTTTTAGTGATTATTTTAAAATGCCCTATCCTCTTCAAAAACTTGATATGGTGGCCATACCAGATTTTAGTGCCGGTGCAATGGAAAATTGGGGCTTAATAACTTACCGTGAAACTTGCTTACTGACCAATGAACTTGATAATAATATTGATTCACTACAACAAATTGCCTTAGTTATTTCTCACGAGATTTCTCACCAATGGTTCGGGAATTTAGTCACCATGAAATGGTGGAACGATTTATGGTTAAATGAAAGTTTCGCTAACTTGATGGAATATAAAGCCTGTTCGATAATCTACCCAGAATGGAACATTTTTGAACAGTTTGTCAAAAATGAAGTTAATGCCGCTAAAAAAAGAGACAGTCTGATTAATGTTCAACCCATTAGAACATCTTTGAAACATCCCGACGAAATATCTACTTTATTTGACCCTTCAATTGTCTATGCTAAAGGTGGTTCTGTCTTATACATGCTAATGAACTATATAGGTGAAAATAATTTTCGAGACGGTCTTAAGATTTATTTCGATCGATTTAAATATCAAAACACGACCGCTGACGATCTTTGGTCAACTATAAGTGAAGTTTCTAAACTTGATGTCAAAGGTTTTATGAATAAATGGATCAATGTCTCTGGCTATCCAATTGTCGAAATTGACTGGCAACCACATGATTCAAGAGCAAAAATTTCCCAGTCCAGATTTTTAATCGAAGAATCGAACGATTATGCCGATAATATTTGGCAGATACCCTTAGCTAGTAATCAAGCTATTAAACCCGAATTACTGACTAAAAAATCTTCTAATATTTTTATACCGAAATCAGAAAATAATAAGGTGATGATTTTAAATAAAAATGGTGAGTCCTATTATCTACCCTACTATAAAAATAAAGATCATTTGGCATTAATCACACAAAACATTAAATATTCTACTGCAATAGATCGTTTTTCGTTAATCGATAACTATAATTTATTCCAAAGGAGTAGATTATGCCAGTTAACGGACGTCTTAAATCTGATCAATGGTTATCGCCAGGAAGAAGATGATAATGTTTGGAGTAGTATATCAATGACTATATCTGAAGTTAGGCGATTAATTGAAGGTAACGAAAAATTAAAACATAAAATGAACAGTTTAATAAACGAACTAATAACCGAGCTAATTTCCAAAATTGGCTTTGATGATCGAACAACCGATAGTTCAAAAACTATTCGACTTCGAATTTTGATTTTATCAATAGCTGCTTCAGCTGATAACTTGGCAGTCATAACTGAATTTAATAACCGTTTTAACAATTTTAAAAAACCAGCTGATCTTAATCCAAATATTAGACATATCATTTATTACACCGCCATCAAGAACGATAAAAATTTTAATTTTATGTTGAAATTACATAACAGTTTAACCATCCACGACGAGAAAGAAGAAGTCGCCACAGCTTTGACCTCAACTAAAAATCCTACTCATATTAAAACCTTATTAGAGCTCCTCAAATCTGACAATATAAAAAAACAAAATATCATGTATATTTTTAGCTACTTAATTAGCAATTATTCTGCTCGGACGTTGACTTGGGATTGGATGAAAGACAATTGGACATTCATTGAAGAATCTTTTAAATCTGAAAAGAATTATGGATTCTTTGCTCGAATTGCAGCTAATTATTTTTCCACAACTGAACAGTTAGAAAATTACCAAGATTTTTTTGAGCCCAAAATTAATCAATTAGCTTTAAAAAGGGACGTTCTACTTGGTATTGCAGAAATAAAAAGTCGGATTGCCTGGAGAGATTATAACCAAGATAAAATTACTAGCTGGCTAAATAAGACTAAGTCAATCTAGATAATTTTTTATTGGTAAAAATGAAGTTCTATGTAATCTAGTTACGCCACTTCTATTAATACCATCGGTGTGGAGTTTGGTCCCATATCCAAAATTATGATTAAAACCATAGCCCGGATAAATTTTATCAAACTCAATCATTAAGTTATCACGGTAAACTTTAGCAACAATACTGGCAGCCATTACTTCGGCAACTATACTATCTGCTCTAATCAATGTTTCAGCTTTATTATTATTTGATAAAAAATTATAATTTCCATCGATTATAATCTGATCATAATCGACAATATTTAAATTATCTACAGCTTGGTGCATTGCTTTTGATACTGCTTTAGTTAAACCAAACTGATCAATGAAATTATTTGAGACAACACCAATACCAATAGCCACAGCCGAGCTTCTAATAATTTGATCTAAAATTATTCTATTTTTGAATGATATTTTTTTTGAATCAGCTAAACCTAACGGAATATTTTTTAAAATAACGGCGGCCGCAACTACTGGTCCTGCCCATGAACCCCGACCAACTTCATCAATTCCAATAATAACCTTGTCTGATCTCACTATAGATTTAATGATAGATCAATTACTCTAACTAGTCTATTCAGTTGTTTCTGCTGGCGGAACGACATTTAAAACTTTATTGACTTTGACTTTGTCAAAATCGATTGAAGATAAACGAGCAGCCTTACCAGTTCGTTGTCGCATATATGATAAATAATTTCGACGAACTTTAGATCGTCTTAAAATTTCTATTTTAGAAACTAATGGACTATTAACTAAAAAACTTTTTTCAACTCCCACGCCACTAGCTATCCGACGGATAGTTATTCTAGATAGATGCGATGAACTATTATCTGTTCTAATAACAAGTCCTTGAAAAGTCTGGATTCTTTCTTTAGAACCTTCTTTAATTTTCTGGTAAATTTTTACAGTGTCACCAGATTTTATGGATAAACTACTGTTAGGTCCCATAAATTGCTTGGTAATTTCATTTATTAATTGCGACATATTATATGAGATTATATCTTATAAAGTTATTTGACGCAAACGATTTTAAGCGTATGATATATAAATGATTGATTACAAAAAAACTGCATTAAAATTACACAAAGAATTAAAGGGTAAAATAACTGTTAATTTGACTACTGAGTTAGATTCAAAAGAGAAATTAAGTATTTATTATAGTCCAGGAGTCGGTGCTGTCAGCGATTTCTTGGCGAAAAATCCCAGTGAAACTAAAAATTATACCTGGACTAATAACCTGGTAGCCGTCATATCAGACGGCTCAGCTGTTCTTGGATTAGGTGACATTGGCCCAGCGGCAGCATTGCCAGTCATGGAAGGTAAATGTATGCTATTTAAACATTTTGCCAATATCAATGCCGTCCCTATTGTTCTTAATGTTCATACTGAAGCAGAAATCATTGCCGCTATTAAAGCTATAGCACCCAGTTTTGGAGGTATCAACCTAGAAGACATTGCTGCTCCAAAATGCTTCGCTATTGAAGATGAACTAAAAAAATCATTGAATATTCCCCTAATGCACGACGATCAACATGGAACCGCAATTGTTGTTTTAGCTGGACTAATTAACGCTTGTAAAGTGACAAAAAGATCTCTTTCAAAATCTAAAATAGTTTTAGTTGGAGTCGGAGCAGCTGGAGTTGCAATAGCTAAATTACTTCACGAATACACCAAGGACATTAATATCATCCCAGTTGATTCAACGGGTATAATCAATAAAGATCGAACTGACTTAAATCAAGCTAAAAAAGATATACTGGCTTTTACAAACCCTAACAATATATCCGGGTCATTAAATGATGCTCTTCAACAAGCAGATATTTTTATTGGCGTTTCCAAACCGAATTTGTTGAATGAAAAAATGATTAGTACTATGAATCAAGATCCAATCATTTTCGCTTTAGCCAATCCAGATCCGGAAATACTTCCTGAGGTAGCTAAAAAATCAGGTGCAGCGATTATCGCCACTGGCCGAAGTGATTTTCCCAATCAAATAAATAATGTTTTAGCTTTCCCCGGTATTTTCCGTGGAGCATTAGATAATAACGTTACTGAAATAACTACTGAACATAAACTTAAAGCAGCTAAAGCTATTGCAAATCTAGTAGAATCACCGTCATCTGAAAATATTATACCTTCAGCCCTAGATGATCGACTGGTACCAACTATCGCTAAGTTAATAGTCTAGGACACGATTAATCTCTTCTAAACTTGTCTGACCAGCTAGAAGCTTTAATAGAGCATCTCCTGACATACTAACTATACTAGCCTCCATGGCGGCCGCTTCAATCGAATCGGTCGATACTATCGTCGATTTTTGACTATTAGCGATAACCTGCTTAATTTGATCTGTCATTAAATATTGTTCTCTAACCGCAATCTGTCCAGTATACCCATAAGGATTTTCATCGGTCGATTTTGGACGATATAAAACTGTATCCTGAGATATAACAGGATGATCTACGCTAGCTGGTAATCTATTAACCAATCTATTTAAAAGCTCAATTTCTTGCGGTGAAGGATGATACGATTCCTTAGTTGTATCATCTAGTTTTCTTACTAAGCGTTGAGCCATAATTAGTCTGATTGCCGATATAAACAAAGGATTCTGACCAATCACTGAGCTCAATCTCGTCAAAGCAGCTGCAGCTGAGCCGGCATGAAAGGT
>JAJZCO010000049.1 GCA_021846095.1 bacterium
AGAAGTTGTTTCTCGTGACGAGTTTACTGAACTAGCTATATCTTGATGTCTTAATGGTAGTTCGATTTTTATACCTTCATTAGTAGAAACTCCAAAACGATGTGACATAGTAAATAAAAATGAAATGATTCTTTCTCTAACGGTTCGATATTCTAAATTTAAGATTCGTTCACTGTGTAGTCGATACATTTCAATAGTCATATCGAGAATCGGTGGCATTAGGTTAGGTCTGTTAGTAATATGATTTATAAATGTTTGACGATTTAATTGCCAAGTAATGGTTTTTGCTAAGGGTTGGTAAATTATATGTCGTTCTTGACCGTTTAATCCCCATATCAGCGGAAATATTTCACCAGCTTTACGAATGATTAGTAAATTATCTTCGTTATATTTTGTAATATCGTAAGCTTTGACTAACCCTTCGCTAATGTAAAATACACCCGTTGGAACTGAATTAGGTGAAATAATAAATTCATTTTTAGAAAAAATCTGTTTTTTACCGGCACTTTTAAACAATTCCACTAACTCAGCTGTTTGCTCGAGTGTTGATAACATAATTTAATTATGGGGTAGTGAGGTATAATTGTCTAGTTTTTTGTGATTAAGATCGGACCTATTAAGTGATTCATGACACAGCTTTTAACTGTTAACTGTTTTACAATTAGCTTATCTAAGTGGGAGGAAAAAATTATGGTCACACAACAATATGTCGATCAGCAATTAAGGAAAATAAGCTTCCACCAGTGGTTTTGGGGCCGGGCCGAAATATTAGAGCTAACTAATATTTTAATGCCTAATGAAGAAGTATTTGAATGTGTTAATGGTAATTATGAAGGTGGTTTTGCTTTACTGGTCGTAACAAACGAAAGACTACTCTTGATCGATAAAAAGCCTTTTCAGTTTTTAACTGTTGAAGATATGAGATTTGGTCGGATTAATCAAATTGATTATAGCTATCGATTAATTGGAGCATATATTAATGTAAATGCCGGTTTAAAAAATTTAAGATTTACTAGTCTAAATAAAATAAGACTTAGAAAATTAGTTAGTCATATTCAAATTTCAATTTCAGAGCTCAGACAAATGCAGTCGGTTCAATTTAAAAGGCAAGAGCAACACTTGGAAAATATTAACGAGCATCTTAAGTTATATTTAAATAGACAAGACGATAATTTACTGACAGATAAATTAAATCGAGTAAATAAGTCAATTACGTCAGAGGATCATATTGGTAATCATTCGGATAATTTTTTGGAAATTCCTAGAGATATTTTACCAATAGTAAAAGAAGATCAGCAAACATTGTTAGAACTCGGCAGAAATGAACTTTTTAGCAAGAAAAAACACCAGTTATTGAATGTAATTTTTAATAAAAATGACGAAGTAGTCTCTAATTATTCTAATCTTTTTAAAGATGCCAAGCCTATTCATTCTGCGCTTGGAAAATTAATAATCAGTCAAAAATTTACAGGTAATTAGACATTAAATTTAAAATCAACGATATCATTTTCTTGCATTATGTAATTTTTACCTTCTAGTCTGACTTTACCAGCTTGTTTGGCGGCTGAGTAAGATCCAAAACTAATTAAATCAACATAATCAACAATTTCGGCAGCGATGAATCCCTTCTGAAAATCGCCATGAATAATACCAGCTGCCTGCGGGGCAGTTGAATTTTGTTTAATAGTCCAAGCTCGTACTTCTTTTTTCCCAGCCGTTAAAAAACTTTGTAAGCCTAAGGTCTGATAAGCTGATTTAACTAATTGTTCAAGACCTGATTCATTTTGAGAGTATAATTTTAATAATTCAGTCGCTTCTTCCTTGTCGAGAGTAATCAGTTCGTTTTCCAGTTTCGCCGATAAAAATAAAACAGTCGAAGGGCTTACTATATTAGCTAGTTCGTCTTTTAAATTTTTATTTTCTAAATCGTTTTCATCGAGATTAAATAAATAAATAATTGGCTTAGTAGTTATTAAATTAAATTTTTCAGTTATTGCTTGATCGATATCAGATTTTTGCCATAGTGGTTCATTGTTATTTAAATGGGATCTAATTAGTCTAGCATTATCTAAAATTGGTTTTAGTTTAGGATTGGCTTTAACATTTTTTTCTATTTTTGGGATTTGTTTTTCAATTGATTGTAGATCAGCTAAGACCAACTCGGTATTTATAATCTCTATATCATTTTTTGGATTGTAATCATTATTAACATGAGTTATATTAGGATCTTTAAAGGCCCTAACGACCTGAATAATTGCATCGGTTTGTCTAATATGGTTTAAAAATTGATTACCTAGGCCCTCCCCAATACTAGCACCTGCCACTAGTCCAGCTATATCAATAAAATTAATAGTAGCGTGGGTAACTTTATCTGATTGAAATAATTTTTCTAAATCGATTAATCTTTTATCGGGTACATTAACGACACCAACATTAGGCTCAATAGTAGCAAATGGATAATTGGCTACCAAAGCATTATTTTTAGTTAGGGCATTAAATAAACTAGATTTACCAACATTAGGTAAACCGACTATACCTATTTGCAACATATAAACCAGCTTATTTTTTTAGTAAAATCTAGATGTAATTTCATATAATCGCTTTCTTTTGCATTGTTATAACTTTCTTAGTCATCTTTTTAATTATAACTTTCTTATCTGTTAAATCCAAATTTAATAACATTTCCTGCGCTCCAGCAATAACTCTTTTTGGAGAAAGGCTTGGATAATTCACTAACTGACCTTCCTTTATTCCTAACTTTATCTAATACTTCGGCTTTTACACTAATATTAATAACCCTAAAGGTTTTTATTATTTCATCCTTCTATTGTTAACTTAATTGTACTAGCTAGTTTAGCGCAATGTGTCTATTTTAATGGGTCCAGGACACTACTAAGTAATGAAAAATCCAAGTATCCTGATTTGCAATTTAATAAAACTTATGCTATAATCTTATTTATAAAGTAATAAAATAAAAATATGTCAGAAACAATACCACCACAAGCAAGAAGTTTACAAACTAGAACCGAACATTCCAGAAGTATTGAAGACGCTGAGAAATATCGTGCGCTTGATACTTTGAAAAAAATTGGCTTGTTAATTCCTCTATCGGAACTTGAGACGTTTCATGGTCGTTTAGGTACAACAGAAGAAGTGACTGAATGGTCGGTTGACCCTTCATTTGCTAATGGTGGCAATGATAGTGGTAATAACAATGCGAATGATAGACCAACTCTTTATACTGGTAAGAAAGAACTAGCAAAAGAGTTTGCCCAGAAACGGGTTGAAAATATTGACCTAAAAGTCTATTCAGAAGGAGAGGGTTTAAAAGCCCAGGTGCATGAAATTGTAACTTCCGACACGGATGCTACAGTTTTAGATTTTGATTTTGATGTAACTAAACTTGATGATGAAGCTCGTGAGGAATACAGACAGGCACTAAAGGCTTTAACTTTGCCAATTACAGAAGGTTCACCAGTAGATTTTTATGATCATGACACTATTCAACCATTTGAGGCGGCAATAAACAAACTTAACAAAAATCTGATTTTAAGTAGTGATGTGGCTGAGTTGGCCAGTCAAGCTGGTATTAATGAACGAGTAGCATTACAATTGAGCAGTGCCTGCAACTCTCGTTACATTGGTATGATACGTCCGTCGTATCTTGTAAGCGAACTTATTAAACACCCAGTAGACATTTTTGTTGATAGCCTAGAAGTTAATGGTCAACGTCAAAAAGTGCCAATCAACTTAGAATACGTCCAAAGATTATTACGTGAAGCTCATATAGTTGGAGTAAAGCAAAAAGTTTCTTCAGATACATTAAATCGTGGTATAGATTCAGTGTCATTATTTGATCTTGAAAAAGTAACAACCACTAAGAGTCTAGAAACAGAGAAGCAAGCAATATGGAAAAAACTTGGTAGTATGTCTATGGCTTTTAGTCAATTTTCTACTGAGTTCCAACACAACCAACCACTACTTAGATTATTGGAAGATGCATACGTAAAGCCTGATAAACTTGTCGAGGCTGCTAGAACAGTAGATAGTTATGACTCAATTTTTGATAGTTACACTGGTAATTGGGAAGGCTTTACTCTTGCTGAACATACCGAAACGGTATTACGCAACTTTGATGAGAATTATGCAGATAAAGTACCTGTTGAGTTACTTGCTCCAATGCGTTTAGCGATTCTGGCTCATGACGTTGGTAAGCCGATTGCTACGGCACGTGGTGAAAAGGACAAACAAAAAGAATATAATGTTGCCCAAGCAAATGATTTTCTTAGTAAGCTTGGTGTTGACGACAAACTAAAGAGTCTATTACTTGCCGTAATTGGTGATGGTCAACAACTAGCCTTCCAAATTGAAATAAAAGGTGCTGGTGAACCTGCCCAAAAGGCAATGAATGAACTTGCCACTCGGGCTTTAAGACAATTCTATAACTCTGAACGTGTGACAGATGGTCAGATAACTAGCTTTATTGAAATGTGTAAAATGCTACTAGTTTGTGATGGCGGTGCTTATACAAGTATGGCAACTACTAGACTAAGTGGTAATAGGGGAATTCACCGTAATGCCCCCTCATTCAACAGTAGTTTTGCTCAGCCAGTTGGTTTTGGTAAACGTTCTCTAAAATTAGCTAAAAATGGTGAAGTAACTGCCAATCCCGATTTAACACCTCAAGTTAGTAAAACTGTTTCAAAACTATCGATGTCT
>JAJZCO010000050.1 GCA_021846095.1 bacterium
ACCTAATAACGCTATTAGTACTGGTATTGAAGTTTATCCATCCAACCAAAACAATAACGGATTCATTGTTAGTGTTAATCAACAACCAGCACCCAATACAACTTATATGTTTGAGTATTTTGTAATTCAATAAGGATGTAGAATAGTTATATGAAAGTTATTTTCTTATATCGATTAGAATCTGAATACGCCAGAATGATTGAGGACTATAAGAATGATTTAATAACTAGATATCCATATATTAAGACAAAAGATATTGATGTTGATAGCAGAGAAGGTATGAACATAGCTAATCTCTATGATATTGTTCGATATCCAGCTATCGCAGTAATAACTGAAGATGGACAGTTAATTAATTATTGGCAAGGTGAGATTCTACCTACTAAAGATGAGTTAATTAGTTGTTTGGGTTAGGTTTCTTTACAGATAACGCTATATTTGATATGATTACTTATATTATTTAAAAATTATTAAATTCGTGAAAGAACGTTTATGTCTAAAAAAGCTGTAGTTATTAGTGGAAACAAACAATATTTAGTAGAAGAAAATACTGTTATTGATGTCGAATTGTTACATATTGATGCCGATAATAGAATAGTTGAGTTTAAACCGCTTCTAATTATTGATAATGATAATATTGAAGTCGGTAAGCCTTATCTTGATAAGAATATTGTTACGGCTGAAGTTGTTAATGAAGATATTCAAGACGATAAAGTGACTAGTATAAGATATAAAGCTAAAAAAAGAGTACACACTGTAAAAGGTCATCGTCAGCACAAGACAATTTTAAAGATAATTAAAATTAGTTAGAGCATTTTTTTTGGTCTAATTGTGGATAAGTGTTAGTAGTAATTATCAATGTAGATAATAAGACTACGATTTGATTATAAAATAGCTTAACTTAGTAGTAGGTTTGGGCACTTTTTTAGTGTAGTAATTATCAATGTAGATAATAAGACTACGATTTGATTATAAAATAGCTTAACTTAGGCTATTATTTTTGCATTGATTATTTGTTCAATTTTGCATTGATTATAGATTTAAAAGTATTAATATTAAATATATAGGGTTATGTTAAAACACCCTATGCCAACAAAAATAAGTTAAAAGTTAAAATAAAATTAATAAGCTATCCAAGATAAAAATTAGTCTTGGATAGCATAATGAAATTTATAGTTTAAGACAAGATGATAAAACAAATAATGACAAAACAAAAATTAACACATAGTTGGATAGCACATTTTTCTGATAAGTTGTTATTCGATAAAATATTATTAAGTAGTTATGGTTATAGGTCAATCAAAACCATTAATTTTTTTAAAAATTTATTAAATTTTGTTTTTTTAAAAATAATAAATATTTGTCAATATAAATCGCTTGGTTACTTTAGTAACAGTGTATTAATTGTTAAAAATAACAAATAAAAATATGAAAAAAAACCGTAAAACACAAGACGATAGATTACTTAAAAGACTATCTATGAAAGATCGACGTCGACAAGAAGAGATCAGAAAGATGATATATGTTGATCGGACTTTCCAAACTATTTAATGACAATTTTGGGGAGTAAGAGCGGTCACCTGACAGTCGAGTTTGATTTGATTAGAAAGATTAGCATTCTGACTTTGAGACAAATAATGGTTTATATTTCGTAATTGTTTATACATTAGTCCTAGTCCAATAAACAAGATGATAATCAGTATAATTGATAGGTAAGAGTAAAATATTAAGAATGACATTCCCTTAGAACGAACTAAAGGGATTTTTTTAATTGTTGGTTGAGATACTGGTTGAGTAGTTGGAGTGGGTGTAATTAACGATGGTTTTTGATTGTTAAAATTCGAACTGGAATAATTTTGTCGGGAATTTGAATTATTATTTTGATTTAAATCCATACTATAACTATAACTAAATATGTTATTATCGTAAAGAGTATTATGGTGGTAGTATAATGAGGTTAGTTATTTTAAAGCGTTATTAAGGTAGTATATTTTTTAATGGTATACTAGAAATAATGAAAATAATATCTGTTGTTAATCAAAAAGGTGGGGTTGGAAAAACTACTACTATTATTAACTTGGCCGCTCAATTTGCTAAGTATTATAATGTTGTTATCCTAGATTTAGATCCTCAAGGTAACGCTTCTTCTGGGTTAGGAATCGATAAAAATAATTTACTTTTAAGTAGTTATGATTTATTTAATGATCAGAAGATAGATATTGAGAGTTTAATACATAAAACTAATGTCGCACAATTATTTGTAATACCAAGCAATATTAATCTTGCTGGGGTTGAAATATCACTTGTTAATCAAGAAAATCGTGAATTTGTTTTAAGAAAAATTCTAGAGGCTTTAGCGCTTAATGTCGATTTTATTTTAATAGATTGTCCACCTTCTCTTGGTTTGTTGACTGTTAATGCTCTTACTGCTTCTAACAGTGTTATTATTCCAGTTCAAAGTGAATATTATGCTTTGGAGGGATTATCTCAATTATTACAAACAATATCGATAGTGCAGGGTACTACTAATCCATCATTGGAAATTTTAGGGGTTCTTTTAACAATGTATGATAAAAGAACTACTTTAGGACAAGAAGTTAAAGCTGAAATTGAAAAATATTTTGGAGATAAATTATTTAAAACAGTTATTCCAAGAAATGTAAGATTAGCGGAAGCTCCAAGTCACGGAATGACTATATTCGATTATGATAGGTGGTCTAAAGGCGCAAAGGCTTATAAAAGTTTAGCCAAGGAAATACTAAATTAAACTAACATTGTCTAGTTATTTAAATTTTATTCTAATGATTAAAATATGTTATATTTAAGGATATGGATAAAAAAATAAAAAAAGGGTTAGGTAAGGGGTTAAATGATCTTTTGTCACCCAATTTTAATAAAGATTTAGTGATTAATGATGACGAGAGAATTAAAAAAATCTCAGTTAAAAAAATTGTTCCAAAAACAGATCAACCAAGAAGTCATTTTGATGATGAGAAATTATCTGAATTAGCTTTGTCGATTAAGCGACACGGTATACTAATGCCATTAGTAGTTAGTCCACTTAAAGATGATAATTATCAGATTATAGCAGGAGAAAGAAGATGGAGAGCAGCTATCATAGCTGGTCTAGATAAGGTTCCGGTTGTTATAAGATCACTAAAAGAATTAGAAAAGCTTGAAATAGCCTTGGTGGAAAATATTCAAAGGGTTGATCTTAGTTCTTTAGAACAGGCAACTTCACTGGCTAAATTACATGTTCAATTTTCAATGTCTTATGATGAAATCGCTACAAGACTAGGCAAAGCAGTTTCGACAGTCAATAATACGATTCGATTGTTAAATTTACCAGATATAGCTAAAGATGCCTTAAGTAAAAATAAAATCTCTGAAGGGCATGCTAGGTCTATTTTAGCTCTTAAAGATTTTCCTGATCTACAGAAAAAATTATTAGCATCGATTATTTCATCCGGTTGGTCGGTTAGGCAAGCTGAACGATATGTGGTGTCCTGTAAAGAGGGTATTAAAGATCATAAAGTAGCTAAAGCTCGAGTGTTATCAGAGACTGTTGAAACAAAAAAATTAGCTAAGAAACTCGGGACGGTAGTCTCTTTAAGACGGATGGCTAAGGGTGGTAGACTTGAAATCGCTTTTAAAAATGATCAAGAGTTAACTAAAATATTGAGTCGAATTGATTAATTCTTAAAAGAACTTAAATTCACTGAATGGATAAAACCTAATAACTAGTTGGCCAATTATTTGGTTAGTATTAACTGGGCCAAAGATTCTTGAATCACATGATTCAGGACGATTGTCGCCAGATACAAAAATTTGGTTATTTTTCAAAGTTATATTGGTATTACCATAGGTTGGGGGGAAATTTTTACCATAACCTAAAGTAACATCTGGATTAAATCCTTTAGGATACTGTTTGTTATAAATAATATAATGGTTATTTTGAATAGTAACGTGATCACCTGGTAGTCCTATCACTCTTTTAATTAATTGTTTGGTACCAATTTGGCCACAACCAGTTAGATTACTCTCGTTAAAGACTATAATATCGCCTCTTTTTGGAACATATTGATGACCAGTAATTAACGACCAACTTCTTGGTAATTTCCAAACGATTAACATATTATTGTTTTGTAAGGTGTTATCCATACTTTGGCCGTCGACTTGATATGATCTAAAAACAAAAGTAATAATAAAAACAGCTATAAAAATAGCGGTTAAAAATAAAATCAAAGTCGATATTATGTTACCTGAATGATTTCTTTTCATCGAGTAGGTATTTTTATTTGTTGATATCACAGTCTATTATTATAACAAAAAATTAATTAAAGTACATTTTTAAGGTAGAAGATAATTTATCAATGATAGTTTGACGTAAATAATGATAGATTTGGTATGATATATAAATGGTAAGTTTTGTAAATAAATTAAAACCAGCCAGTGGGTTTTATCGATTATTTCATTTTTCTTTGCAATTTTCTTTACCTATCTTAATCTTTATACTTATCCGCTTAAATTTCGTACAGCTCGCTTTCAGTTTAATATTGTTAAGTAAATGGCGTATGTTTGCGATAAGACCTAGATTCTGGCCAGTTAATATTCAAGCCAATGCTATTGATATTATTGTTGGTATTTCTTTAGTATTGTTTATGGTTAATACAACCAGTATGGCGTTACAATT
>JAJZCO010000051.1 GCA_021846095.1 bacterium
AGGTTCGGTTATGTTATCTGGTGAAGCACTTTCACTTTGAGTAGTAGCTGATTCAGTAGAAGGTTCGGTTAGATTATCCGAAGGACTAGTTTCATCAGAAATTGGTTCGTTGTTTGGTTGAACAACGTTATTGGGATTTTTTAATGCATCAATTTCTGAATCAGATTTGTCAATAAATTTTTTAGCTGTTCTTTGAATAGATTCTCTTAAAGGCTTAGATAAAATATCTTTGTATTGATCGCTATATTGCTCGATCAAAAGTCGTTCTAATTTTTTACTTTGATTTGTATAACGGACATTTCCCTCACCTTTTTTAACTATGTCAGCTATTTTTTCGCCATGTTCTTTAACTGATAAAACTCTTGATCTTAAATCAAATAAATTGTCAAAATTTTCCGCTTCAGCAATGGTTGACTCGATATTTTCTTGGTTTTGATCATTTAACTTTGATTGAGTAGATTCGTTTCTAATTGAACCTAAATTGTTCGGATAGCCGAATTCTTTTTGAACAGACATTTCGGGATCTGATAGGTTATGCTTGACTGGGATAAAGAATCCATTGTCATTAAGTGACTTGAATTCGTTTCCTGCAATATTTAATGGTTTAAATGATTCTGGGCTTGGTGATAATATTTTTTCATTCATGATGCTACTATAACATATGTTAGAAAAAAATACAACTAGATTTAATTACTAGTTTATTTGTATAAAAGAAATTAAGGTAAAGTCAATATTGTATTATAAATAAAAAAAATATGTATAATTAAGCTTAAGAATTGTTAATAATCAGAATGAATTGTAATGCCGACGAATGATTTAGAATTATCAGATGACGATAATAATGTTAGCCCTAATAATTTTAGTGATGATTCTGTTCTTCCCGGATCGGATATTTCAAATAATCCCGTTAATCAAACGAACAGCTCCGATACTAGTAATCCGTTCTTAAACCTAAAGAACGATACTAATAATACCGATCAATCAACTGATTTATCTAATAATAATCTTGCTTCTCAGCCACTGAACTTAGAACAATCAGTAATGACTTCCAGCTCTGAGTTAAAATCTCAGCCCACTATTAATTCTTCGTCGTCGCCAGAGTCTGCCATGAACGAATCGACGGGATTTACGACCTTGTCTTCCGATGGCATTAATACTCAGACGTCAAATTCATTAATAATTCCAACCTCTTTAAACGAAACGGTGGCATATTCAACAGTTCCGGTTAAACCCAAATTGTCGTTCTCGTGGAAAAAGGTAATTTTACCGATTGTAATAATTATAATTCTAGCGGTTGGAGCTAGCGTGGCTTATGTCAGTTATTATCTACCAAATCAGCCGATTAATATTACTAAAGTAGCTTTTTTAAATACCCTGTCCGGAACTAATTTAAAAAATTTTAATTTTACTGGCTCAATTAAAAGTCCTAATACGGAGCAATTGATAAACTTAACTTTCGCTGGTCAGATAAACCAAAATGGTCAATTTAGTACTAAAATCTCAGATAATACCGGTCTTGGGAATGCTATGTCTTTAACTGCTTTAAGTCCAGATGGTTATAATATGTATTTACAATTAACTGGTCTCGATCAAATTTCTCAGTTATTAAGTTCTAGTGGCATTGCCACTAGTGATCCCAAGGTTCTCTCTTTAATAAAACTAGTTAATAACCAGTGGTATGAAGCTAGTGGGAGCCTAATAAGTGGACTAGAAAAATCAGCCAATATTAATCCATCTACGACGGCGTTGTCTCAAGCTGATTTTAATAAAATAATTAGTATTTATGAAAACAATCAGTTTCTAATATTGGATAAAGTTTACCCAGATCAATTAATTACTGGTATGAATAGTAGTCATTATCAGATAAGTTTTAATAACCTTAAATTGCAATCATTTATTAATAATCTTAAATCCGCTAATCTTAAAATTTTTGGTATTAATTCAACCACCTTATCGAATTTGAGCAGTATTACTAGTAGTTTAAGTAATCATCCCTATAACATCTGGATTAATAATAATAATAAATTGATCGATCAAATTTCATTTCCATTTAATTTCGGGCAATATTCATTTAATTTTAAATTAACCGTTAGGAATTCTAATCAGTCGGTCAACGTCTTGTCACCAACCAATTCAAAGCCGATCTCGACATTACTCAATGCTATATCTTCTGATTTTGGAGGTGGCGCTAACAGTAGTTTAAATAGTGGTCTTTTCCAGTCGCTATAGTTTTTTATTTTGGATTCATAAAATATTAAAACCCCAGACTAAAAATTATCTAGTCTGGGGTTTTTGGTAAATCATTTTTAGATTTACATCATTCCACCCATTCCACCCATGTCAGGGGAACCACCCATACCTTTTTCTTCTTTTGGTACATCAACCACTAAAGCTCCCATTGTGGCAGCCGTAGCAGCAATTGATACGGCATTTTGAAGAGCTTCTTTAGTTACTCTTGTCGGATCAATAATACCAGCAGATTTTAAGTCGACCAGTTTTGTTGGTTGATTAACATTAACTCCGAAACCAGCTTTTGCTGCTCGAACTTGTGGTAACCATTCGTCGGCATTAAGGCCGGCATTAGTTAGTAATATTCTAAAAGGCTGTTCTAAGGCATTTTTTAATATTTGGGCTCCAGCGGCAATTGAATCGGTACCTTCAATTTTAATTGAACTAGCTAGATTAATGAGTGTTACCCCTCCACCCGGAACAATTCCTTCTTCTAAGGCTGCCTTAACAGCAGCGACTGCATCATCGACTCGGAATTTTTTTTCTTCGATTTCAGTTTCAGTAGCTCCACCGACTTTTATGACGGCGACTTTTCCGCTCAATGAGGCTCGTCTTTTTTCTAGATTTTCCCGATCATATTCACTAGTAGATTGTTCAATCTGGGCATTGATTTGTTTAATTCTAGCATCGAGTTCGATGGTATTGCCATTACCTTCTACTATAGTAGTCTCATCTTTGGAGACAATAACTTTTCTAGCACTTCCAACGACATCTAATTCAACGTTCTCAAATGTCATTCCCCGATCTTCCGTAATCACTTCAGCGCCAGTTAAAATAGCTAGATCATTCAAAATATCTTTTCGACGATCGCCAAATGCTGGTGCTTTGATAGCAACAGTATTAAAGACACCCTTGAGTCGGTTAAGAATTAAAGTCCCAAGAGCTTCCCCTTCAACATCCTCTGCAATTAAGACTAGATCTTTTTTCCCAGCTTGAGCTAATTTTTCTAATAATGGTAAAAATTCTTGAATGGAAGTAATTTTTTTATCAGTGATAACGATAGCTGGTTTATCGTATACTGCCTCCATTCGGGCAGTATCAGTTACCATGTAGGGACTGACAAAACCTCTGTCAAACGTAAAGCCTTCGACAACTTCTGATTCCAACTGAAGACCTTGACCTTCTTCAACCGTTACGACGCCGTCTTTACCGACTTTATCAATTACATTAGCTATTAAATTACCTATTTCATTATCACCAGCTGATATAGTAGCAACTTCGGCTACTCGAGTTTTCTTACTCATAATATCTTCACTTAGAGTGCTTAATTGATTAATAGCAGCTACTGAGGCAGTTTCTAGACCCTTTCTTAAAAGCATTGGATTATGACCAGCGGCAATTAATTTATTAGCCTCATTCAATATATGGTAAGTCAAAACTGTCACAGTGGTTGTTCCGTCACCCGCTACATCGTTCATTTTAGATGCAGCCTGTTTAATTAATTCGGCACCAACTTTGTAACCTAGAGTTTCGTCATCTACATCGGCTAATTCGACACCTTTTGCGACGGTTACACCGTCATGTGTAATGGTTGGATTGCCATAACTTTTAGAGATAACCACATTACGACCTTTTGGTCCCATAGTGGTTTTAACAGCGTTGTATAAAATTTCTGCTCCCCCGAGTACTCTTTTGCGGGCATCATCATCATAAAAAACTTTTTTAGACATAATTTATTACTCCTTATTGTTATTATTTAACAGTTGCTAGAACGTCTTCTTCTTTAACTACAACGTATTCGTCATTCCCAACTTTAACTTCTGTTGTAGAGTAACTTTTATAAACTATCCGATCGTTGATTTTAACCTGCTTAACATCTTTTCCAACGGCTAATACTTTAGCTATTTTTGGTTTTTCGGTTGCCTTATCGGGCAAATATAATCCGCTAGCTGTTTTTTTATCAGCTTCTTCAGTTTTGGCAATAATATTATCACTTAATGGATGTAATGGTGTGGTCATATTTCCTCCGTTATTTTTATTTACATTAGCACTGTAGTGTTGAGAGTGCTAATGTTCTAGCACTCATAATACTAAAGTGCTAAAAGCTCTGTCAAGTATCCAATAATATTGTTAATAATTTTTATTTTTAAATTGTTAATTAAATATAGCCTTTTGAGGTTGTTATTGGCTAGGTATGATAAAATTAAATGATGTTAAATAAAGTAAATATTTTAGGAATACCGCTGGATCTAGGAGCGGAAAATCTGGGTGTTGATATCGGTCCACAGGCTTTTCGATATCAGAATATTGTATCAAAATTACAGTCAACTGGTCTCGAGGTCTTTGACCAAGGAGATATTTTAGTTCGTCCTCGAAAAGATCTAACAGTCGGTGATAAACATTTAAGATATATTGATGAAATAATTA
>JAJZCO010000052.1 GCA_021846095.1 bacterium
ATCTTTTGAGTCATCATCAGGCTTAATAAATCCATAACCTTTATCAGTTCTAAACCAGGAAATTATACCAGTCCGTCGATAATTAAAAATTCCCAAACTAATACTACTTGTATCGGCTAGCAATCATAAATACAAATTCCAGCAATCAAGAGTAGATTTTGGCTAAGATTAATTGCGACTATAAAATAAATTGGGCTAACATTAAATGATTCTATAATTTTCTTGGCTAAGATTAATTGAGTTTATAATTCATCCTGGCTAACTTTATTTGCAACTAAAAAGTTAGTATTTTAGCTCATTAAAATGCCTAATTTATGTATTTCCTTGTTAATCTCATCAAAACGACTTGGGGTTAATTGCCCTCGTAAATAGGCCTTTACTTCATGACGCTTTACGTTAAGATACTCGCACAATATTGGTAGATTATAGCCATTACGTGCTAAATTTGGTTCTAATGAATCTAAATTTGGCGATAACACCGATTCTGCTGTGACTGCGCTAATTGGTTTTTCTCCAACTTGGCAGCCCTTTTCTAATACTCGAGTTAAGTAATAATTGATTTGTAAAGGAGTAACAAGCCTCTCTGCTAATAATTCTATAGCTTCTTTTGTTAAAATCTCTTCTAATTTTGTTTTTTCATTCTTGCAGCTATTAATTAGCCATTCGATAAATTTTGGACTATTAATTCCAAGTGCTCCCAGTTCAAATAATTTGGCTCTAGCACCTATTTCCTCTAATGCAGGATTGCGTAAATCATTGGCTAATTTCGGATGACCAACAGCTATTACAGCTAATGTACCATTGGCATCTTCGACAGTTTCTACTAGATGTTTTAGACTAATCAAAGTACGAGGATGTAAATCATGAGCTTCATCAATAAATAGTGCTATTGGTTTATTCCTTTCTTTAATTAAACTTTGTAACTTGCGTTCCCGCTTTTCTGCCTGAGTTGGCATCTTGTCATCTTTTTTTGTGGCTAAATCTACAAACAAAGCAGTGTATAGGGTGTTGATATTAACGTGACGTTTGTCTGTAGCAAGAGACTTTGAAACTAGAATTTTGTTGTCCTCGCGAAGATCTTGTTGTAGACGACGTAGAGTTGTGGTTTTACCAATACCCACAATACCTGTCAAAGCAATGAGTCCTCCGTTCTTTATAGCAAGCTTTATATTATTAAACATATTTTGATAATTCTCCGTTTCAAAATAATCAGCTTTACTGAATTCTTTGCTAATGCCGTAATACTTCATGCTTTCTATTTCCATTAATCCCTTTCCTGTAGTATTAGTTTTATTTTAAACAATTCTTTTATCTGTGCCATGACCACTTTCTTATCTAAATTTTCGGAGACGATATCATTAATTTCTGCAATTTGCTCAGGTAATAAGTGCCCTAAAGGATAGCCTAGCCACTTTGCTATAGCCAATTTAGCTTCTAATTCATTTTTAAACTTTCTTTGTTCAAAAGGATTATCTAAAGTAAACGCTACAAATGGTTGGTTTTGATTGATAAGCTTAGCATCATTTATCAATTTTTGTTCAGATATATTACCTTTGGTTAATACAGCTCTTGGAATTGAAATAATTTTGGCAAGTTCTTCTATATGATTTGCTCTTTTTTCTTTTGGAGTTTTTTTCAATGATCGATAATTGCCAAATGGAATAGGTCCATTTGACGGATAAAAAGGTCCGTAATGTTCATTTTCATGAGATATACGTAATTCATTATCAAATAAACCCATTAATAAAGTAACAGTTTGACCGGCAAATTCAGAAGATAATTGATATTTTATACCATTGACATTAACACAAGCGTCATTACCTACTATGCGTGTTTCAGGTTCGCGTACTAACATACTAAAATGTTCCCAATCACACATTGCGCTAAACCCTTCTTTAGGTAAATTCTTTTTCCAGTCCTCTAATCGAGAATGATCTTCTATTCTATGTTTTTCTTGATTATAATGCTCTAAATAATGATTTAGCCATTCATTTGCTTCTGAAAGATTTTGTGGTGGATGTAGGTGATATAGAGTTTCTAAAGACTCCTTACTACTGCGAAAAGACCGTTCAATTTTTCCTTTAGATCTAGCGGTCTTACGACGACCATCTTTACCATCGGGTAAATGAGTTAGAACTTCAATATTGAGATAAGCCATTACGCGTTTGAATACGTTGCTTCTTGCAACTGGCCCATTATCTGTATATATAGATTTAGGTATACCTTGAAATGGCATACCTAAATGTTTCTTCGGCGCCATAGCATTAAATAAAAACTTTAAAGCTGTCATTACATCTTCGCCATAACAATAATGATATTCTTGGTACTTTACGCCACTCCTATCATCCACCACCCCGAGTAACATAAGTTTAGCTGTAATCCCAGATTCTTGCTTAGGTTTATCCGCAATAAATTCTTTAAAATCTGAGTGACTAAAATCAAATTGCCAACATTCATTACTATGCTGTGCTTGAAATCTTATAAAAGGTGGTTGAACTTGTAGGGATAAATGATCTAAACCAAACCGCCTAAGATAAAAGCTTATAGTAGATTTTTTGAGTAATCCTACTGGAGCTTTTACTAAGCCATTCTCTGTTTCAATACCATAATCTTCTAAGATTTTGATACATGCTTTATTTGATAAATGTCTCCTATTTTTATTACTGGTACGAATTTTTAATGCCGCAATAAGCTGACAATATTTCTTCATTTCCTTATGTTGAATTAAACGTGGATTATTATAATCTGCTCGTCTGACAGTAGACAATTTATCATATTTCTGTAATGACCGATAAATAGTAGCACTCGATACTCCATAAAAAGTTGCTGCTTCTTTTATTATTAATTTACGTTCGGGATCACGTGCTGTTAAAACTCCTAATTTATTATGCAACATAATTACTGTATCTATTGGCAAAATTTTGGTCATAAAATTTTTTTGAAAAAATAAGTTAATTGCAAAAATTACAAAAACTGTCTACAATAAATGATCGTTTTAGCTAAGTAACTATAGTACACTTAATAACTTTAAATTCAAATACTTATAGTCCAGTTAAATCACTATTATGGTTTTTTTAAGAAAAATTGAAAATAATGGCAAATTTTGCTTATTTAAGAGTCTCTACAGATCAACAAGATATCCAAGCTCAGAAATTTGGAATACTAGATTATTGTAATAAAAATAATCTCAACCCTATAAAATTTGTAGAAGATACCGCTAGTTGTAAAATTGCTTGGCAGGATAGAATTATCGGCCGAATTATGGAAAAAGCCACTAACGGTGACCTTATTGTAGTATCAGAAATCTCACGGCTTGGGAGATCAGCTCTACAGGTCTTGGAAATATTAGAGCTTGCAGCAAAAAAAGAAGTATCTGTACATATAGCTAAAAACCACATCGTTGTAAACGGCTCTATAGAGTCTACAATTACTGCTACAATCCTAGGGCTTGCTGCCCAAATAGAAAGAGAATTTATTTCAAGTAGAACCAAGGAAGCTTTAGCAAAACGTAAAGCTGATGGATTTACTCTTGGCCGCCCTAAGGGACAATCACAGCTACTGAAGCTTGATTCTTTTGCTGAAGAAATTAAGGGATACTTAAAAAAGGGCATCAATAAAAGAGCAATATCTAAACTGATAGAATGTTCTCCATCAACCCTTTACTTATGGTTAAAAAGGCGAAAGTTATATACTAAGTAGCCTTAATATGCGTTCTAAGCAAAAGAAATGACAAAAACCGAAGATAAAAATAGTTCTATGCCTTTTATAGAACAACTAAAAAAGGATTTCGAAAATTCTCAGGCATTAAAGGAGAGATATTTCTTCCAGGAAATACTAAACCATGGACAAAGCTTTCTTCCAAGCAATTACCCTAAACGTTCTGGAAGTTTAATGTTAAAAGAGCTAAGTTCCCATTTTCGTAAAAAATTTTTAAAAGATCAAATCAAAGATTTGTTCCATTCTTATGATTCATATAAAAATTATCTCAACAATAAACGCAATAAAACTTATTTACTCTTTATAGAATATGCAAGTAAATATGTATTGAGCTCAGAATCTGTAATATCTTCAATACGAAAAATAGCGGACGATGAGATATCAATAATATATCTTAGCGATTTTCATAAAGAAAATGGCCAATTTCCAGATCAGATTAAAATAGATTGCATAGGGTCGTTATTTAAGGCAGAATATAGCTCTTTCTCAAAGAAATATTTTGCATTTCAAACAGAATATCTTAAAAAGATCAATAATTTTTCAAATTCATCTAAACATTCTTTTGTCCAAAACTGTTTTGATTTTGTATCGCATAATTTAAATAAAGACAAACCATCTATTTGTTGTCGTTCATTTAAATATAATAATTTTAAACAGAAAGAAGAAATTGAGGTATGGGATATAGAAGACATGCTAAAAGCTCATGACAGTTTTTGTAAATGTACTGAAGAAATTAAGCAAAGAAGCGATTTCAAGATATAATGATAGTTGCAAATAAAGTTAGCCAGGAGAATTATAAAATCAATTAATCTTAGCCAAGAATATTATAGAATCACTTAATGTTAGCCTAATTTATTTTATAGTCGCATTTAATCTTAGCCGAAAATAGTCTTTGATTGCTGGAATTTGTATTT
>JAJZCO010000053.1 GCA_021846095.1 bacterium
AACTCCCATTTTCGATAGTTTAAGAAGTTCCAAGGCTATCCATTGATAGGGTACTCTTTTAATGGTTATCTTAGAATTAGTAATTATAGCGGAAGAAATAAAGAACATGGCTTCAATCGGATCTTCGGTTGGAAAATATGTTATATTCTTTTTAATCTTTCCAGTTTGACCTTTAATATCGAGAAAAGGTGTTCCAATTCCATTAATTTCAACTCCTAACTTTCTCAGGAAATAGCATAAATCTTGTACCATATAATCACCACTTGCACCGTGGACTTGAATTTTCATATCGGTGTTAGCTGCTGCTATTAAAACATTATTAGTGACAGTATTACCAGCTTCATATAAAACAATCTCTTGTGGTGATCGTTTTTTAACATTTACTAGGTAGTTTCCTTTAGTAGCTTTAATATTTATTCCGAACTCTTCTAAAGCAAATAAGTGGGGTGCAATTGTTCTTTCGCCTAATTTGCAACCACCAGCATACGGTATTTTAAAGTTATTATTGTCATGCATTAAAGCGCCTATTAGCATTAAAACTGATCTAGTTTTACGAGCCGCGATCGAATCTAAGTTATTCAAGTTAAGTTTATCCGGACGTTTAATTTCTAAATCATTTCCATTAACCCATTTAACATTTACTCCGATACTTTCTAGAATTTCAATGATTCGATAAACCTCTTCTATTTTAGGGAATGATTTAAAATGAGTTGTGCCATAATTTAAGAGGCTAGCACATAGTAAAGCTACGGCCGCATTTTTGCTTGTTTTTAAAGTAATTTCGCCTTTTAGTTTTGTATTACCTTCAATTCTTAAATTAACTTCCGAGTTACTGCTTAAACTTAGTAATTGTTTATTTAAAACATCACTAATACGGCCTAATGTCTCTAGGCTTAAATTTTGGTTACCGTGTTCAATACGATTTATTGCTGATTGAGAGGTTGATAAACGTCTGGCAAATTCAGCTTGAGTTAAGCCTCTTTCTTGTCTTATTTGAGCAATTAATTGTCCTATTTTAGCATTAATTTGATTCATAATGGCGATAATTATACCATATCAGGTAAGATTGTTAAATATTTGTTTTAAAAAATATTATTGTTAGTATTTTAACTATTGAGGTAAAATAGTATTAATGAAAGATAAAATAGTTCAAGAGCTAATAGAAGCTGAAATTACTCGTCAAAAAGAAGGATTAGAATTAATACCTTCCGAAAATTATGTTAGTCGGGATGTACTATCGGCGATGGGTAGTGTTTTCACTAATAAATATTCAGAAGGATATCCTGGTAAAAGATATTATGGTGGTCAAGAAAATACCGATCAATTAGAACAATTAGCAATCGATCGGGCTAAAAAAATATTTAAAGCAGATCATGCTAATGTTCAACCTCATTCTGGTGCGCCCGCTAATGAAGCGGTCTATAGTGCTTGGTTAGAGCCTGGAGATACAGTCTTAGCGATGGATTTATCTCATGGTGGTCACTTAACTCATGGTGCACCTGTTACAAGATCGGCTAAGTTATATAATTTTATTCGTTATAAAATGAAAGATATAACGACTGGTGAGATTGATTACGACGAATTACGAAGATTAGCTTTGAAATATCATCCTAAAATTATTTTAGTCGGATATAGTTCCTATCCCCGAGAGTTTGAATACGATAAAGTGGCAAGTATTGGTAATGAAATAGGAGCGTTATTGATGGCTGATATGGCTCACATCGCTGGTTTAATTGCCGGTGGAGTTGCTAAAAACCCTTTTGATTATGGCTTTCATGTCATTACATCTACTACTCACAAGACATTGCGTGGTCCTAGAGGAGGATTAATATTGAGTCGTGGGATAGTTAGTAATCCACTCAAAGCGCCAGAAAAAACATTGATTAATATTCCGACTTTGATTGATAGATCAGTTTTTCCTGGTATGCAAGGTGGTCCACATGAGCATATTATTGCCGCTAAAGCTGTTGCGTTTTATGAAGCTCTTCAACCTGATTTTAAAGTTTATGCCAAGCAAATTATTGATAACGCTGCAACATTGGCCCAGTTTTTAAAAGATAGAGGTTTTAATTTGGTTACTGGTGGAACGTCTAATCACATGATATTGACTGATGTATATCGTAGTTTTAATTTAACTGGGGATATCATTCAACAGGTATTAGATTCTATTGGTTTAACTTTAAATAAAAACGTTATCCCAGATGATACCTTGCCACCTTTTAGCCCGAGTGGTATCCGACTCGGTACGCCAGCTATTACAACTAGGGGTCTTAAGGAAAAAGATATGGAACAAATAGCCGAATGGATGGTTCAAGCAATTAAGAATAACAATAATCCAGTAATACTCAAAGGCTTAAAACAAGAAGTGACGAAATTTTCTTTGAAGTACCCATTACCTAGCGACAAGCGGTAATATTTCAGGTTCTTGGATCAAAGTAATACCGGTTTTTTGAAGTACACTTTGAATGATTTTATCTCGAAAAGCCTCTAAATCGGCTGTTGATTTAGAGTTTTCATTAATTAATATTAAAGGTTGCTTGTCCCAAGTTGCCATTCCAGTTAGATTATCGTGAAAGTTTTTTAATCCGACGAATTCTATTAACCAAGCTGCCGAAATTTTTAAACTATCATCGGAATTTTTCCAATGAGGAATTTGTTGATTTAGAACTCTTTGTAATAAGAAAAAATCTTGGTAACTAATTATTGGATTTGCAAAAAATGATCCACAATTAGGGATTTTCGTTGGATCTGGTAACTTAGTCGATCGAATCTCCTGGACGGCTTGCCTAATAACTTGAGGTGTAAAAACTGTAATCTGATGATCAGTTAAATATGCTTGTAATGACCGATAAAACGGTGGTATAGGATTAGCCTTTTTTAGATTAATTGTGATAGCAGTTATTAAATATCTGCCTGGTTCATGGTGTTTGAATAGACTAGTTCGATAACCCAGTAAACACTGACTAGCTGATAAAATCACATAATCTGATATTTTATTGTCAAAAGCCTCAATACTTAATAATGTATTGGAAATTTCTTGACCATAGGCACCAATGTTTTGAACGACACTTGCTCCAACCGTTCCTGGGATACTACTCATAGCTTCTATGCCAGTTAACCCGAGATCAACAGATTGTTGGACAATTTCATCCCAATTTTCACCAGCTCCAATTGTTAAATAAAAATTATCACTTCCTTCATTAGAAATTTTAACACCCGATATTTTGTTAACTATTACTAAACCATCAAAACCAGCGTCAGACCAAATGATATTATTACCTCCACCGATCATGATGATAGGTAAATTAGAATTTCGAGCCCATGACACGGCTTCAAGTAACTCTATTCTGGTGGTAACAAAACAAATAAATTTAGCCTCTCCTCCTAGCCTCATTGAGGTATAGTCTTTTAAAGATACATTTTGTTTAAAATCAATCATACTAAATATTATACGATCAAATAATTATAGTTGAGAATTATTTTTTAATTTAGGTATAATTAAAAACTTTAAAGATTATTTAAGTTAATTAATTTAGTGAGAGGCCTTAAAGGTAGTTTGATTATTAAAATCAGTAATGTAAAAAAATAAAATAGTTGGCTGATTTAAAATTATCGCAATATTTTTATAGGTTAAATAAAGTTATCTAAGTTGAATAGTGTCTAATGTGGTAACAGTTCTAACCTCTGATAAAGGTAAAAGTCATCAATTGATTAAACTTGCAACTTGTGGTCTTAAAAGTTAAAATGTGATTATGTTAAATCCAAAATTAGATAAACCATATCAAGAGCTTGGTAATTTATTAAAAGATTGGCGGATAAAAAGTAAAGAAACACTTTTAGAAGTTTCCAACGCCGTCGAAATAGATGCGAAAGTCTTAGAAAAGATTGAACTTGGATTAGATCGACCGACCGAAGATATATTAATTCTATTAATTAATCATTTTAGATTAAAAGATAATGATGCTCTAATATTATGGAAGATGGCTCAATACGACGATAATAGTTTTTTTGAATCTCATCAATTTGAGCCGGTCTCTATTAACAATATTGCTAGTAATACTAGTTTAGTTATGGTTATGCCGATCGATATTCGTCCTTTATATTCTGATCAATTTGATATTTTGGTCGGTACATCTGGCATTGTAATGAATTTTAATCAAAGTCTAGTAGATAATCAGATTTTACCAGTTGCTCGGATTGGTGTTAGTTTTGAGCAGGCCAGTAATATTATAAAATCATTAGAGATGGCTTTGTTAAAAGTTAAATATAATTCTGGCCCTAAAAAATTGAATTCTACTAATGAATCAATTGATTCGAAGTAATTTTATTAATATTAAATCATGACCGGCAGAACCCATGATTTAGCGGCTTTCTCTGGTTTACTAATTGCCTTTATGTCTTTAAACTTAGCTAACGTTAGTTTAGTAACGTTATT
>JAJZCO010000054.1 GCA_021846095.1 bacterium
AACAGCTTCATTGTCAAATAATTTAATAAAAGCATCTGTTACAATATCACCGATACTAATTACATCTATTTTTGTTTGCATATTTACCACCTTTAATGTTTATCCTTAATATTATTGTAACTAATTTATAATCATCTAACAATCTTTTACAGTTCAATATTGAGCCTTACCGGCCGAATTTAAATCATTAATTTTACTTTCCACGACAGCTTGGACTGCTGGGATAACATAACTATGAATTAATTTTGAAGTTGAATATTCTTCCTTATTCTCTGATAAAATTTTTTCTAAGGTAGTTCGATAAACATATCTCATATCCGAATTTATATTAACTTTACTGACTCCAATCGAAACAGCGTCTCTAAAATAATGGCCTGGCGTATCACTGCCGCCATGTAGACTAATGGCACAGTCAATTGTTTGCCTAATTGATTTTAAAAGTTCTAAATCAAGAATTTTCGGAACTGGATATTTACCATGTAGATTACCAATCGCCGCAGCAAAGGTATCAATTCCCGTAGCGGTTACAAAATCCTTGGCCTTGTCGGGTACAGTAAATGTTTTCTTAATTTCTTCATAATCTATCTTTTCATTATGAAGGTTTGAACTACCACCAAAATAATGAGGTTCACTTTCTACTAAGGCACCAGTTAATTTCGCATAATCCACTACCTCTTTGGTGGCATTTATAATTTCTTGATCCGAAGCATCATGATTAGCTTGGGAAATATCAATATGGATAAACTCAAAACCTGCCTCAATACCCAATTTAGCAGCCGCTACACTTGGACTATGATCTAAATTGATATATACCTCAACTCCATATTGTCTTTTTAGATTATCAACCATATCTCTGACGACATCTAAACCAATATCATCAACTTCACCCTGACTAACTTCAACCAATACCGGTGCTTGTTTAACCTGAGCAGCTTGCAAAACAGCTCTTAAGGTTGCTTCATCGTCTAAATTAAATGCCCCGAATGCCCAATGCTCGGATCGAGCTTGATTCATTCTGTTTCTGGCCTTAGCACAATTAATACGCATTTCTCTTAATAACAACGCCATAACATTACCTCCTATTTAATAAAACCTTGTGGGCTGCTAATCTGATATGATTAGCATCTAAGCCAAAATACTGTAATAATTCGGTTGGTGTACCGGATTCACCAAAACGATCTTGAATACCAAGTCGAATAATCGGTATAGGAAAAAATTCACTAGCTAACTCGGCTACAGCTCCACCTAAACCACCAGCAATCTGACCTTCTTCAATTACTAAACAAGCTCTGGTTTTAGTTATACTAGCTAAAATAGTTTTCTTATCCAATGGTTTTATGGTTGGGACATGAATGATCTCGACATCAATACCATCTTTAAATAAAAGATCAATACTTAAAAGCGCTTGAAAAGTCATTGCTCCAGTTGAGATAATCGTCAAATCCTCTCCTGGTTCATAGACATAGGCTTGACCGATTTTAAATGGAGTTTCAAGAGTTGTATAGACAGCCGATGCTTCTCGGGCTAATCTCATATAATTGGGTTGAGGATCATTGGCCATTGCGATTGTACATTTTTCAGCTTCGATACTATCACCCGGTGACAAAACAACCATATTGGGAAGAGCTCTCATTAAAACTATGTCTTCTAACATCTGATGTGTTGCACCATCAGGTCCGACACTAACTCCAGCATGAGAGCCAATGATTTTAACCGGCCGATCGTTTAGACAAATAGTTGTTCTGATTTGTTCATAATTTCTACCAGGATTAAAAGCAGCATAAGAAGAGACAAAAGGAATTTTACCACCAGCGGCCAAGCCCGATCCGACAGTCACAAGATTTTGTTCTGCAACTCCAATTTCAAAGAATCTTTCCGGATAAGCTTCGGCAAATAAATTCATTTGAGTAGACTCAGTTAAGTCAGCACAACAAGCTACAACATCAGAATTAGTTTTACCAAGAGTTAATAACCCTCGGCCAAATCCTTTTCTAATAGGTTCATTAATGTATCCCTTCCGAAAATCAACTAACTTAGGATCAACCATAATATTTATTCCAATTAAACTTGCTATTAAAGATGCTCACTAGTAATCTTTCCTTTTAATGTTCGTAGTTCACTTAAAGCTAGTTTAGCTTGTTCATGATTCGGTGCTACACCATGCCATTTAAAATCTTCCTCCATAAAATCTACGCCTTTTCCAGGAATAGTATGAGCAATAATTATTATCGGCTTTTCGATAATAGCTTTTGACATTTCAAAAGCATCAATCACTGCTTCAATATTATTGCCATCAATCTCTAGAACATGCCAACCAAAAGCCTGCCACTTAGCTTTTAAATCTTCTAACGGCATAACATTTTCCGTAAAACCATCAATTTGAATATTGTTACGATCGATTATAGCTATTAAATTATGTATCTTGTGTTTAGGAATAAACATAGCAGCTTCCCAGACATTGCCTTCATCGAGCTCGCCATCTCCCATTACAACATAAACATATCTCTTTAATTGAGCGTTCAATCGAAAAGCTAAGGCAATTCCAGCGGCTTGGCTTAATCCCGAGCCAAGTGGTCCAGAAGTTGATTCTAAAAATGGCAATCTTAATCTTTCGGGATGACCTTGTAATCTAGAACCAAATTGCCTCAAAGTCATTAACTCTTTTTTATCGATATAACCAGCATGGGCTAGAGTAACATATCTGACTGGAACACAATGGCCATTGCTTTGAATTAAAATATCTCTTTCCGACCAGTCTGGCTTTGAAGGGTCGTGTTTTAAGACACTAAAGTAAAGGGCTGTATAAATTTCAACTTCACCCAATGGTCCTGCACTATGGCCACTACCGGCATGCTCTAACATCCTAATAATGTCCTGGCGAATATCATTAGCAATAATCTCAAGTCTTTCTATTGAATACTGTTTCATAAATTACTGAATTCTTAACCTTAGTTTATCATAAGCATTAGCAGGATTAACAGCTTTTTGAATAAACGATCCGATATTCAAAACATCAACACCCGCCGAAATTAAATTTGTAATGTTTTTATCGTTAATTCCACCATCCCAACCAATTTCAAGCTTTTGAGAAGATTTTTTTAATATTTTTACCTTGTTTAATAAACTAAGATTAGCTATTCCGCCATAATGTCCTAAATGTCCACTAAAAATTAAAGCGTGATCAAAATCATTAACAATTGATAATATATTTTCTACTGGGGTTTCTTGCAACAAAGCTAAGCCAGTTAGGATATGTTGCTGATGAAGTATGGTGGACAATTCAATATGATTAACATCTGACTCGAAATGAATAATAGTTAAGCTTGGTTTTAGTTCAATTAGTCTGTCTAGATAGTCCATTGGTTTTGCAACCATTAAATGAACGTCCACTTGATAATTTTTTGGCCAGTTTATATTTAATAAATCAACAGAGTCGACTCCAGTAAATTGATGGTCCATAATATCTATGTGAATTCTATTAGACAGACCAATAGCTCTTGACAATTCTAAATCATATTCCGCTTTATTATAAGCTGTTACTGTTGGACAAATTAACGACATTGATTCATCCTAATTGATCCAGCTGTTTAAGACGACGGATAAAGCGGGGTGCTCCGGAAAATGGAGTTAACAGCCAAACATTTATAATTAATTCAGCTTGTTTTAAATCAGTAAACCTGGCGGCTAAACAAAGGACATTACTATCATCATCATTTCTTGCGGACTGAGCTTCGGCTGGGCTAGATACCATACTAGCCCTGATACCTTTATATCGATTAGCGGCCATGCACATCCCTTGACCACTGCCGCAAATTAAAATACCTCTGACTTCATCACTATTATTTCCTGAATTAACTAAAACATTACTAACCACTTTAGAAGCGAATTGAGGGAAGTCATCATCAGGATTTAACTCATTATCACCGTCATCAATTACTTCGTGACCAAGTTTTTTTAAATATTGAGCAATTTGAATTTTATATTCAAAACCATTATGATCTGCCCCAAGATAAATTTTCATTTCATACTACCTAATTTTTAAATGTATTTCTATTCATGATCATGATCGGTTTCATTTTGATGTAAAATTCTGCCAGTATCGGCCGTAACTTCCACTAAACGATTAGAATAACCCCACTCATTATCGTACCAAGCAACAACTTTAAGCATATTTCCACTGATCACAGCAGTTAGTCTTAAGTCGACGATTGCTGAATGACTATTGCCAATAAAATCACTGCTAACTAGCTCTTCTTCGGTTACAGCTAATATCCCCTGATAATAAGGCTCGTTGGCGGCCTTTTTAAAAGCTTCATTTACTTCATCAACACTAACATCCCTTTTAGTAATAATCACCAAATCACTTAATGAAACAACTGGGGTTGGGACACGAATGCTTAAACCTCCGAATATACCCTCTAA
>JAJZCO010000055.1 GCA_021846095.1 bacterium
TAAGCACCTAGTAATAATCCACCAAAAAAACCAACGGTTGATAAAAATTGTCGAACAAATCCAATATTCCATCCGCGTATTAAATAAATAATTGCTATGATGATGATAATTATGTCTATCATTATTTAATGTCGTTTTCGGATTTACCTTGGTTATAAAATTTTAAATCATCATTGTTATTTTTCCAGTAATCTAAAATTGGCTGTAAAATATACCAGGTATCTAACACTTCATCGGATGTAGCAAATAAAGTATTGTCTCCTTGTAATGAATCCATCATAACTCTTTCATACGGATCGGGTTGATGACGCCCTTTAAATGTTGTTTGATAAGAAAAATCCATTATGGCTGATTGAGTTTTTTGGTTAAATCCAGGCTGTTTAACACTGAGTTTAATGTCGATACCTTCGTTAGGCTGAATACGAAAAGTTAATTGATTTTCAGCTGATTCATTGACTGCCCCAAAATTAATTCTAATTTCAGTTTTTTTGTCTTTCAAGGCTTTTCCAGTAATTAAGGTAATTGGCACGCCTTTCCAGACGCTGTTATCGATAGTTAGTCTAATAGAAGCAAATGTTTCAACCATTGATGATGGGTTATTAACTTCTTGACGATAAGAAGTGTATTGCCCTCTGGTGACATTTTTTTTGATGCTATTGCTGTCATTGAATGGTTTAATTTCCGACAATATTGCATGACGAGCTAAATGAATGGCTTTGGTTTCTGACATATTTTCCGGTAGAATCATAGTCGTTAAGGCTAAAAGTTGGAATAAATGACTTTGAATTAAATCTCTCATAGCACCGACTTTTTCGTAGAATTCTACCCGACCTTCAATATCAATATTTTCGGTGGCAACAATCTCAATATTTTTAATGTGTTGGTTATTCCAAGCAGTTTGAAACAAAGGATTATAGCGTCTAAAAGTTAAAATATTTTGAGCAGTTTCTTTGGCTAAATAGTGATCAATTCGAAATATTTGTTCTTCACTAAAATACTGACTGGTTTGATTAATTAAATTCTTGGCACTCTCTAGATCATAGCCGAAAGGTTTTTCGACTAATATTTTAGTTGTAATTTCTTGATTAAGATTATTTAGATTAGATTCGCCAAGATTTTTAATCACTGATAAAAAGACTTGTGGAGGGATAGATAGGTAAAAAAGCAGATTAATTTTTTCAAAATTAAGTTGATTTTTTAAATCAATAATGTATTTTTTGAGTTTTAGGTAATCATTGGGGTCTTCTGGATTGAATTGAATAATTTTAATTAAATCTTTAAACCCTGTAATATCGGTAGCTGAGCTTCGTTGATTAGTCGAAGAATTTAGCTCTACTCCATTAAATATTTCTTGAATTGATAACTTTTGACGAGATAAACCAATGATTGTAATTTGAGATGACAATAAATCGTTTTGGTAAAGATTATATAATGCTGGTAAAACTTTTCTTTTAGATAAATGTCCACTAATACCAAATATAATTAAAATTGTCGGACTAATTAATGATTGATTGCTTTTTGACATAGTTATTTATTTAATTGATGTCCCCCAAAGCTATTTCTCATGGCGGCCAGTAATTTGGTAGCAAAACTTGTTTGACCTTTTTGAGACTGAAGCCTTATATCAAATGCCGCCGCAATAGCCGGCATTTCAAGATTGATATTTTTAGCACTTTCTAAAGTCCATCTAGCTTCTCCGCTCTCTTGGACGAAACCATCGATATCAGTGAGTTCTGGATTAATGGTAAAAATATCGCGACAGAGTTCATTGAGCCAAGAAGTTACAACACTATGATGTTGCCAAACGTCAGCTACTTTAGCTAGATCAATATTTTTGTATGGTCCATTTTTAAGAAAATTATAACCTTCCGCTAGGCTTTCCATCATGCCGTATTCAATGGCATTATGAGTCATTTTAACAAAATGTCCACTGCCGGCTTGACCGAAGTAATTGTAAGCGCCGGCTGGTTTTGCTAAACTTTGTAAAATTGGTTCGATAATTGTAAAATTTTGAATGTTATTTGATCCAATCATCATTGAGAAACCATTCTTGTAACCGTGGATACCACCGCTTGTGCCAATATCAATCATTTGTTGATTATTTTTTTCGATATAACTGGATAATTTTTGGGTGTTTCTATAGTCTGAATTACCCCCGTCGATAATAATACTATTTTTGGGAAGAATTTTTAGCCACTGGTCGACTTGGTCGCTGATAATTTCAGCCGGTAACATGATCCAAACAATAACTTGATCTGAGTTAAAATGAGATATAGCATTTTGTTTGTCTGTAGCTGGAATGGCCCCAAATTGACTGGCAGTAACAACAGGTTGTTGGGATCTATTTAGAACAATTACTTGGTGTTGATCTTCGATTAGTTTGCGGGTAATTTGCATACCCATTTTTCCTAGTCCTTGGACGATAATTTTCATAAAACTTCCCCCTCTATCGTTCTATTATATATGTAAATGTTACTAAAATCTCGTAAAATTCCAGCTGGGAAATTTTTGTAAGTATCAAATGAATTGTTAAATAATTTTTCAATCGCCTGCGTTTTATTGGGATTTAAAGCAATAACAAATATTTGATTTAGTTTTTTTAAAGCTAATGGAGTTAGGGTTATCCTCGTAAAAGTATCTGATTGATAGCCATCAACTAAGTGATTAGATGTTAATGCTTCTGAATTAGGTAAGAGGCCAGCAATATGACCATCTTCACCAATGCCAAGTTGCCCGATTATATTAATATTAGTTTCCGAAAAAAGTTTACTTAAAATTTTATTATATTGGTGAATAGTTTCAGACAGATTGTTGTGATCGGATCCGAGGACTGGAATAATTGTAGATAATGGTAACTTTAAACCGGCTTTAATCAGTTGTTGAAGGTTTGAATCTGGATGGTTAATGTGACCAAAACGTTCGTCTATTAAAGCGACTATTAGATTTGAAGTTAAGTCTGACGGTAAATTATTGGCGATTTTTATTTCGATTGGAATATTAGATCCGCCTGAAACTAACCAAAGGGTCTTAGGATATTTTTTTAAACTGGTTATTAATTCAGAACTAATGTTATCTACAATTTTTTTTTCAGTACTAGTTATGAATTTAATCATTAATTTATATTAAACTCGAAGATCGATTCTAATAAAACCTTCCGCATATTGATAGCCATGATTTTTTCCGATATTTGCCGAATTTTGTTTAATCCAAATAGCGGTTTGTTGAATATCTTCAATTTGACTAGTATGAGCTTTTAAAGCTTGTATTTTAAGATCGATGGTTTCAGATATGTCCAAAATATAATTTTGGGTATCAAAGTTTGTCAATAAAATAGTTTTAGTTTTGTGAGGTATATAACCTTGAGCATAAAGTTCCGGATAAGCTAGATGATCTCTAGCCAAGGGATAAACACAATCTAGAGCGGCTTGACCGGCTACTCGATGATCGGGATGATTAATCATTCCTCTACTGGCTGAATATACCATTGTTGGATCCATTGTGATGACTACGTCTGGTTTAATAGTTCTAATCGTTTTTATAATGTCTTTTTTGAGTTCTGGGCTGTTCACTAAGTTACCATCTGGGTAATCTAAAAATTGGACCGTCTTACCACCTAAAATTTTTAAGGCTTTTTGTTGCTCGATTTGTCTGATTTTTGTTAGTTGATCAGGGGCTAGATTTTTATCTGAAGTACCTTGTCCTCCGTCAGTTAGAATTAAATAGTGTACTTCACTGCCTTTGGAGGCAAAATAAGCCATTGTTCCTGATGCTGAAAAATCTAAATCATCTGGATGGGCAGCGATACCAAGTATTATTTTTGGTTTTAAAGTTGGTTGATTTAATAATGAAATTTGTTCTGTCATCTTTAAAGTTTATCATATTAAATTCAATATAGTCTGCCATAAGTAAAACCTAAAATATGACCTGGTAGTGTATTATTAGTTATATGAAAATTTATGATACTACTAAGAAAGAATTAGTAAATCTGAAGCTTAATCATCAAGTCAGTATTTATACTTGTGGTATTACACCCTACGATTCAGCCCATTTAGGACATATTTTTACATTTATGACTTATGATTTGTTGACCAGAAGATTAATTGATTTGGGCCATGACGTTAAGTTAGTTAGAAATGTCACTGATGTCGATGAGCCAATTTTTAAAAAAGCCAAGGAACTTAATATTAGTTATAAAGAATTAGCTCATGATGAAACAATTAAATTTCAAATGGTTTTACAAAAGCTTAATTTTTTACCAGCATACGCTGAACCATTAGCCAGTCAATATATTAGTGAAATGGCTCAAGCGGTTAATACTTTATTAGAACGAGGTTATGCCTATAGATTAGAAAAAGACATTTATTTTTCAGTAAATAAATTAAAAAGTTTTGGCAGTTTCAGTGAT
>JAJZCO010000056.1 GCA_021846095.1 bacterium
AAACAATGTCTGCTGGTTTATTGGCTTGAGTAGTATCATTACCTACTGTATCGAAATCATTTTGTCGATAATAATGCGCGTTATCTTCATTCATTACATACTATTGTAAGCTATATTTGTTAATATTATTATAAAATGATTACAAAATCTATTCTCAATAAATTTCCAGAGTATATTAATAAAAATGTCATATCTATCTTATTTGTAATGATTTTTTTGTTTATTTTATTGACAGATTTTCTGACTCAAAATGGTCAACAATTTTCCGAATTAGCTAACTCGTTTTTACATCTTAAACCTTATTTTCTTCATTCAATCGGCGGAGTTGGCCAAGATCCAATATTATATAGGGGTAAAATTTATTGGGGAGAAGGATTATTTCCAGCCATTGTTTTAATGCCTTTTGTTTTATTATTCAATAGTCTTCATCTATTTTTTTATCAAGGTTTTCTTCAATGGGTATTAGTAATTATTACTTTAATTATTATTAAAAAAATGGCTGTAAAAATTGGTTTTTCTAATAAAGATAGCCTGTTTTTAGCTTTTGTTTTTTTATTAGGTACTGTCTATATTGGAGTAGCTAGTGTTTCTAGTAGTTGGTTTTTTGCTCAAGTTATTACGACCTTATTAATCTTCTTAACGTTATATGAATTTCTTCATCGAAAAAGATGGTGGTTACTAGGTATATTATCGGGGTTATTGTTTATTACCCGAGCAACTGCAGCTGGAATCATTGTATTTTTATTGCTAGAACTTTTCAGTGAAAGAAGGTCAAATTCAAGATTAAAATTGGCTGTTCAATTATTGTTACCGTTTGGAATAGCTATTCTACTAACTGGTTTATATAATTTTGTTAGATTTAATAATCCATTTAACGGGGGCTACTTATACCAAGATATTTCAACCATATCGGCTGCGTCTAGATCAATCGGGTTATTTAGTCTTAAACATATTCCATTTAATCTTTATCACGCTCTATTTGGAACACCTGTTATTAGTACGGCTACTAATTCCAGTTGGCAAGCAATTTATCCTTTTATTAAAAATAATCCCTACGGCTTAAGTATTTTTATTACTTCACCATTTTTGCTTTATATTTTTTATCAAAAAAAATCAGCTTTTAAATCTAATCAGATCAAAAACTTAATAATAACCGCTATTATTATTGCCATCGCAGTATTTTCTTACTATGGAGTAGGTATTTATCAATATGGTTATCGGTATTCATTAGATTTTTTACCAGAACTTTTTCTCATTTTTTTATTACTCTACAAACAACGACACAAAAATTTATCTTTTGGATTTAAAGTTCTAGCCAGTACTTCGATTATTTTAAATTTTTATTTACTATTAACATTTTTATAATTTAAGATGGGCTATGTTTTACCGAAATCTATCCTAATTAGAAGTATCCAACTTTGATGTAGTGTTTTAATAGTGTTTCTGCTTTTAATTATCGACAATTGTAACTTTTTGAAATATTTGATACTTTTAAACCATAAACAAATAAAGCAAAAAGAAAGGACTCTCATGGGAGTAATAGAAATAAAAGGTCTGACTAAAAAGTATGGTGACCTATTTGCTTTAAATAATCTCAATTTAAACGTCCAAGATGGAGAGGTCTTAGGATACCTAGGGCCAAATGGATCCGGTAAAACTACTACTATTCGCTTAATGCTAGGGTTAATTAAGCCAACTTCTGGCAGTGTTACAATATTTGAAAAAGATGCTTTAAAACAAAAAGAAATAATACATAAATCTATAGCTTATGTACCAGGTGAAGCTAACTTGTGGCCATTTCTAACGGGAATAGAAACCTTTAAACTTTTAGAGCAAGTTTATGGAAGTGTAGATAAAAAATATCGACAAGATTTAATAAAACGATTTGAGTTAGACCCTAATAAGAAAGTTAGGGCCTATTCAAAAGGGAATAAACAAAAAATAACTTTAATTGCGGCCTTAGCGTCCCGAGCAAAATTATTAATATTAGATGAACCAACGTCCGGGCTCGATCCACTTATGGAAGAAGTATTTAAAGAATCAATCCTAGAGGCTAAAAATAACGGGCAAACTATCTTTCTTTCCTCGCATATTTTGGGAGAAGTTGAGGCACTCTGCAATCGCATTGCTGTCCTAAGAAAAGGTAAACTAGTTGAAGTTGGTGACCTAAATGATTTAAAACATTTATCAGCCGTAACCATTGAAGCTACTTTTGAGAAAAAACCACCATCCGTAGAGCATATTAAGGGGGTCAGTAATATAAAGATCGATAAAAATAACTTGAAATGTCAAATGACTGGACCAATTACTGATCTACTCAATGTATTAACACCCGCTAAACCCCTAACACTCTTAAGTAGGGAACCATCATTAGAAGAATTATTTCTATCTTTATATGGAGAAAGTAGTTCGGTCACAGTAAATGACTGACATAAAAGATGGGGAAGTTAAAGACTCCTCTAGTCCCATTCGTCGATTTACATTAAAACGCATTAGACTGGGCGCAATTATTTTTGGTCTATTTATAGTTATTGAAGGTATATCTCAAAGCCTAGCTATCGTAACAGCTTATCCAAACGTTGAACAAAGAGCCAAAGTTATTAATATGTTAGCAAGTAGTTCTACTTTAGGACTTTTTTATGGTAATAGATACAACAACATAATCAGCCCAGCGGGCTATATGGTCTATCGTACTTTACCATTTATGTACCTTATTGGAGCAATTTGGTTATTAATGTTTATTAATAAGATGCTTCGAGGTCAAGAAGAAACGGGCAGTTGGGAACTTTTTATTTCTGGCCAAATATCTGCTAAAAAAGCCACCCTGAAAACAATTTTAGGAACTTTAAGTGGTATATTGATTGCTTACATTATTATTGCCGTATTTCTGCTAGTATTGGGTAAAAATAAACAACTAGACTTTTCAACTGGAGGTACCCTCGTATATTCATTAGCAGTCATATGTGGCCCTTTAGTTGCTCTAGCAATTGGGGCTATTACAAGTCAAGTAGCATCGACCAAAAGAAAAGCCAATATTTATGGAATACTCACTATTGTAATCTTATTTTCACTTCGCTCAATCGGCAATACCATTAATAATTTAGCGTGGCTTAAAGACATCACGCCATTTGGTTGGATAGATAAATTACATCCATACTATCATACTCAACTCATCTGGTTAATTCCACTTATAACATTAGTTATATTATGTTGTGCTTATGCTATCAACATATCCGGTAAAAGAGATATGGGAGAGAGTTTAATCCAAGATTCTGGTATAGCAAAACCTAATTTTAAATTACTTAACACTCAAATTGGTTTCGGTTTTCGTTCGAATAAATTTGTATTAGGAGGATGGCTTGCTTTATCTTTATCAATCGCTGCTCTGATTGCGGCAATTGATAAAACTGTAGCAAAATCTCTAACTTCTACTGGTTCAGTCTCTAAAACTTTTAGTAACTTGACAGGTAATCCATCAGCCCATATTGAGCTAGCTTATCTTGGAGCTGGTAGTTACTTTATTGTAACAATACTCTTGATAATGGTAACAGCTGGTCTTAATTCCATTAAAGAAGAGGAGGCTAGTGGTAGATTAGAAAACTTCATCAGTGGGATAATTAGCCGTAAACATTGGTTAGGTATGCGGCTATTAATTATTGTTTTAAGTTCGATAGTTATTACATTCTTATCTAACCTCGTTCTTTGGCTGATTGTTGAAGCTCAAGGAATACATATTAATGCGGGTCTGTTACTACTAGGAGGATTTAGTATGCTTGGGCCAGTTATCTTACTACTTGGAATAGGTGTTTTACTATATGGAATAAAACCACAAATAGCCTCTAGGCTAATGTATGTAGTAATCGCCTGGTCATTTACACTAGATATTATTTCCTCGGTTACAAAAACAAATAAATACTTAGCAGATACATCATTATTTCATCACATCGCGCTAGTTCCAGCCGCTAATCCTAAATGGACATCTTTCTTGATAATGACATTTTCCGGCTTAATATTAATCATTCTAGGTATAGGTATTTTTCAAAAACGCGACTTAGTTCTAGAATAATACTTAGTTTCTAAAAGATATTTAAACTGGAACTCCCAAGCCTGAAACTGTTTACCTATTCTAAACTTATTCCCACTACCTATTGAAAAGGACACTAATGACTAGCTCTGTCCCATTTTTAAAAACGTTATATCTAAAAACTAACGTTAAAGAGAGTATTTTAATAAGTTAATTCAAGCTAGATAGGTAGGAATTATCTTAAGAACCATCAATAGCTAATATCCTATGTCCGCGCCATTTCTTATAGTCATTAT
>JAJZCO010000057.1 GCA_021846095.1 bacterium
TTGCAATTTATTTCTTTTTTCTGGATTAAATAAATCACTTTGGAGGCTAATTGTGTTGAATTTTGCAATTTCAGTTTCACTGAGTAAGTCAGGTGCTAGAACATAATAACCTTCTTCAGCGAATCGATCAGCAACACTTTTAATATGATCAGTTAATCCCCATACTTCATGGATAACAATCATTGCTCCTCTAAATTCATTGTCGTCTTTAAAGGTTTCATAACAAGATACATTATTGATCGAAATAATTTTATTCATTTAACTATTATAGAGTGTTTTTTAACAATTTTGTTTAAATAATTTTTTCCCAAGGTAAATCTTCTTTTCCAAAATGACCGTAATTTGTTGTTTTGGAAAAAATAGGCTTTTTAAGATCTAAGGTTTTTATAATCCCATTAACCGATGTATCTATTAAATTATCTACAAATTCATCTATTTCTTTTGTGTTTACTGTAGCTGTCTGAAAGGTTTCAATGGTTTTCATGAGTGGTTTGGCATGACCAATAACATATGCAAGCCCTACTTCACATTTCAAAGCAAAACCCTTGGCAACAATATTTTTAGCAATGTATCTGGCTGCATAAGCGCCACTTCGATCAACTTTTGAAGCGTCTTTACCACTAAAAGCACCACCGCCAACCCTAGCATAACCTCCATAAGTATCAACGACAATTTTACGACCAGTTAATCCGGCATCACTTTCTGGTCCAGGAATAAACCATTTACCAGTGCCATTAATAATAATATTTTCATCAGGCGGTAAAGCAAACTTAATTTTGTCTAATACTGGCATGATTATTTCTTTAATAACTCCAAGCCTGATTTCTTTTAAAGTCACTTTTTCATTATGAGCTACAGCAATCACTATTTTTTCAATTGATGAGGGTTGACCATTTATATATTTAACAGTCACTTGAGTCTTACCGTCTGGCCTTAACCAATCTAGTATTTGATTAGATCTAGTTGTGTCAATCTGATAAGTCAACTGATGAGCTAAACTGATTGGTAAGGGCATTAAATTACTAGTTTCCCGACAAGCATAGCCAAACATCATACCCTGATCACCGGCTCCATCTTTATCTACTCCAATACTAATTTCTGGTGACTGTTGATGAATAAAATTAGAGAAATTCGCTTTATCTGAAAAGCCCCATGACTGATCAACATAACCAAGTTGATTAATGTAGCCTCTTGTCAGTCCTTCAAAATCAATCTTAGCCTGACTTTTTATTTCACCAAATAAACAAATTTGATTTCCGCCGACAACAGTTTCAATGCCGGCTCTAGAATTTAAGTCTTGTTTTAATAATTCATCTAACAATAAATCACTAATTCCATCTGCGATTTTATCTGGATGACCTGAACAAACAGACTCACTGGTGAAAAATGTAGTTTTTGACATAAAATATTATCCTTTCTATAACACTATATGTCAGGAAAATATTTAAGAGATATTAAACATATTTCCTAACAATAATGTAGGCTAGATTTAGCACCGTTATAACTATTTAATTAAAAAATAGAAGGTTGCTGGCAGGTCATGGAGCTAGTTCTCTATCTGCACTCTTGATATTTAAATTGTTAATATCTCAATTGTAGCATATTTATTGCTATAAGTTCCAAAAATTAATTGATAAGAACAGTAAAATCAGTACAATTATATTATTGGGAATTGGCCAAGCGGTAAGGCACTGGGTTCTGGTCCCAGGATCGGGGGTTCGAATCCCTCATTCCCAGCCATATAAAACATAAGTCATTTTTAAGTCTTTTACTTAGCTTTTTACCTCTGTTATTCTCGTCTTTTTTAACTTTTTGGAATGTCATTTTTTATATCTCCATTAAATTGATGGTTTCTTGTACTTTACCAGCTAAAACGTAAACAAATTTTGTATATGTAACAGATAAGCAACCCTCCTTTAGTGTTAAATTTGAAAAAAGTTTGGAAATTATTAAGCGTTTTTCAGTTGATGACTTTGATTGATAGATTTGGGCTGCTTTTTGGGATAATTTTAAGATTGCAACCTTCTGTTCTACTTGCATGGATTCGGTAAAATCAATCGCTTTAAGCTGGGTATATAAGTCATCTTGATCTTTCATTAGCTGTTCATGTTTTTGAGTATATTTATTGGTAGATATAACTCCAGCTAATTTATCATCATAAAGATTATCATCCATTCGTTCGATTCGTTTAATTTGAGCTTGCAGCGAGTCTTTTAGCCGTTCGCGCTTGGTTATGTCTCCTTGATTAACTTCTATAGCATCGACAACCCAATCAATAACTTCTGGAACTGGGCAAATTAAGTTTTTAAGTTGATCAATAATAATCTTTTCAATTCGATCTTCTCTTAATGAATGATTCATCTTACATTTATCAGTTAATCGTCGACAAATTCCATAATAACGACCTTTTTGAAGCTGCCAGGTAACAATTGAGCCACAATCTTGGCATCTTATTAGGCCCTGGAATGGAGAAAAGTGTTTAGCGTATTTTCTCGGACGACCTCTATGTAACTTTCGCTGAACCTGATTAAATAATTCTTTGCTAATAATAGGCTGTTGAGCACCCGGATAATCTTTACCATTAAAATGATTAATACCAATATAAAAAGGGTTTAGTAATATTCTCTGTACATGACTTTTAGAATAAGGCCGACCTTGACGCGTCCTGATACCGGCTTGATTCATTCTATTTCGAATACTTTCAATGGTCTCTGCTGGTAATAGATATGTTTTAAACATATTAACCATAACATCTTTGGTATCAGGGTTTGGTACATGTATGCGTTTACCTAAATCAACAATAGTCATGTACCCCGGAGGAGGACTTGAAGGTAACCATCCTTGAGCTAGTTTTTCTGCCCAGCCTTTCATGGCTTCTTCTCTCAAATTATCAGTAAATTTTTTAGCAACCGAAACATGAATATTCCACATAAACTTAACATCTGATTTGGCATTCTTATGAAGTAGCAAGTTCTCTTTAACGGCATGAAGACGTCTATTATCGTCTTGATCTAACCACTCATCAATTGCTACAGCATCACGAAAATTTCTAGTAAATCTATCAGTTTTTTCAACCGCTAAATGATAAACATTAGCTTTGGTTAGATAAGTAAGCAGTTCCTGAAATACTTTTCTACTTTGCTGTTTAGAGGCTGTTTCGGCTATCTTGAATACTCGAATAACTGATAGATCATTTTTAAAACAATATCCCGTCAGTAGCTTTAATTGTGCGTCAAGAGAATAACCTTCATCTTCCTGAGTTTTACTGGAAACTCTAGCTAAAATAACTGTTCTAGATTGCTGATCCACAATTAAACCGTTTCAACTTCCATATTAACGTCTGGATTTATAGCTAATAATTTATATAGGCCAAGTAAGTTATCAGCGATATCTTCAGCGTCAGCGAGACTAATCGAACCTCCATAAACCTGTTCTAAGATAAGCCTTAGTGACTCGACTTTATCTTTGCTTATAGCTTGATTGACACCCTCATAGTTCATATTATTAACTATCCTTACACAGATAATTATACTATCCGTATACGGATAATTGCAATAGTAAAATATACTACTTTCTTTAAACCTGTGTATAACTCATCGATAGGATATCTATATTCTTAATCTCAATCTGCATAAATCAACTACTTTTGTTTGCACGTCTATTATATATATAGTATTATCCCTCCTATAATATGACTATCAAAGAGACCTATAAACTAAACAACTATCAAAAAGAAATAATAGACGCTCTATATAAATTTAGATTTGTTAATAGTGATCTTTTAACTACCTATTTAGCTTCAAGCAGTAGAAGAATAATAAACTCTAGACTTAAAATACTACTGGATCATGACTTTATTGGCAGACTATATGATTCTAGTTATAAACTTAGTGGTAAATCAGCTGTCTACTACCTTAGACCTAAAAGCATAGCTTATCTAAAAACTATCGATAATATTAATAACAAAGTCTTACTAGCCTCCTATAAAGACAAATCAGCTAAAGAAAGTATTATTAATCACTACCAAGACGTGCTAACTATCTATTTAAAACTAGCTAACCTATATCCTAAATTTAAAATTTATTCTAAATCATCTATTCGTGATCTAATGGACAACGCTCCTGATATGATGTTGACTAAAAACAAGACGGCTACCTACTTACTAGATTATTATCAGGATGAAATAACTTATAGAAACCTAATTGTTAAAATAAGAAGATAT
>JAJZCO010000058.1 GCA_021846095.1 bacterium
TAATAATTTGATGAACTGGTTTAAGTTGATGTAAATACTCAATTAATTTATCGATATATCTACCAGTAGAAGTCCCAGATTCTCTGGCGTCGATGATAATTCTAGACATATTTTCTTCTCATAATTTTTCTATAAATATTTCTTACAGCCCTTAGTTTAGTGGCATTAGGTGGTAAATCATAAACTAAAATAGATTTTATGTATAAATCAGTGACAGTTTTGTGTTTTATATTATACTTTCTTTTAGCCAAAGTTTTAGGCAACAGTAATAGGCTTTTCCAGAAACCCTTTAAAGCAAAGCTTAATTCTTTTCTACTAGTAGCGCTAACAAAGAAACTTAAATAAACTAGTAAAAATCTGGGTAATATCTTGAAAAGTAAAGGAAAGGGAGTGTTTTTTAGTAATAACATTGGCAGATTTTTCATGGTTTGATAGGTTGTAAAACCCTTTAATTTGCGACTTGTGGCACCAATTTGATGATAAACAAGGGCTTGAGGTGTATATAAAACTTTAAAACCGAAGAGTTGAGCTCGAAAACTAATATCGACATCTTCATAATAGGCAAAAAATGATTCATCGAATAAACCAATTTTTTTAAGCATGGAGGATCTAAACAAGCAAGCACCACCACTGGCTGAGAAAATCGACAATTCAGAATCGTATTTTTCTGAATTTACTTCTCCGCGTCCTCTAGGATAAGGTAGTCCCCAAATCGTATAAAAATCACCAGTACTATCAATTTTATGCCCATTAGAAGTTAGTATTTTAGAAGTTACGATACCAATTTTTTCATCAGTATTGATTTGTTTTAATAATTTTTCTAACCAATATTGATCAGCTACGGCATCATTATTAAAAAGAGCTATAAAATCAAAGTTTTCATTCAAACTATAGTTCAAACCAACATTAACTCCACCAGCAAAACCAAGATTTTTTTCTTGTTTTAAAACAGTTATTTTATCACCATAATTTGATAAAATTTTATTAGATTGATCGGTTGAACCGTTATCAACAACTATGACTGAATTTTTAAGTGACTGTACTAATAATGAATCAATACATTTTTTTAATGTAGCTTGACCGTTCCAGTTTGGGATAATTATTGCTATTTTTTTCATCGACTTTGTTGGGTATATCATCTATAATAACCTAAATAAATGTTTAAACGTATATTTTCTAAAAGAAATAGGATACTAGTTAGAGAATTAGTTAGAACTGATTTTAAGTTAAGATATCAAGGTTCAGTACTAGGTTATACTTGGTCATTATTAAGACCATTATTACTATTCGTTATTTTATATATTGTTTTTGTTAGATTTTTGAAAGTTGGTAATGGTATTCCGTATTACCCAGTTTATTTATTACTTGGTATGGTGATGTGGAATTTCTTTTTAGAAATGACCATGATGAGTTTGGGCTCAATTGTTGGTCGAGGAGATTTAATCAGGAAAATAAGCATTCCTCGTTGGATTATTGTTTTTAGTAGCAGTTTGTCGGCACTAATTAACTTTTTACTTAATCTAGTAATTATTGCTATTTTTATGATTTTTAATCATGTGGCTATTTCTTGGTCGATCTTATATTTACCACTAATCTTTTTCGAGGTTTATGTTTTTGCATTAGGAATATCTTTCTTCCTATCAGCGGCTTTTGTTAAATTCAGAGATATTAACTATATTTGGGAAGTTGTTCTTCAGGCTGGCTTTTATATTACGCCGGTTCTATATCCTTTATCAAGAATCACTAATCATACTTATCAAAAGCTAATCATTTTAAATCCAATGGCTCAAGCTATGCAAGATGCTCGCTATAATGCTATCACTCATCAATCAATCACTAGCTATGCTTTGTTTCATGGAGGATACTATATTTTTATACCTTTCCTAGTCGTGTTAATAGTTCTATTAATCGGTGCTTCATATTTTAAGAAAAACTCTATAAATTTTGCTGAGGAGATTTAACGATGAATAACGAGGTTGTAATAAAAGTTGACCACGCTACAAAAAATTTTAAATTACCGCATAATAAAAATAATTCTGTGAAAAGTGCAGTCATTAATTTCTACAAGCGCAATAAAAGCTATGATTTACAGAAAGCTTTAAATGATGTTACGTTCGAAGTGAAAAAAGGTGATTTTTTTGGTATTGTCGGCCGGAATGGGAGTGGTAAAAGTACGTTATTAAAACTATTGGCTGGTATTTATTCTCCAACAAAAGGTAACGTAGCTGTTAATGGAAAATTAATACCGTTTATAGAGCTTGGTGTTGGCTTTAGTCCAGAACTTACTGGTCAAGAAAATGTCTATCTTAATGGGGCGTTACTGGGTTTTAGCCGAAAGGAGATGAATGCTCTTTATAAAGATATAGTGGATTTTGCAGAACTTAGTAAATTTATGAACCAAAAACTTAAAAACTATTCTTCTGGCATGCAGGTTAGATTAGCTTTTTCAATAGCTATTAGAGCCAAAAGCGATATTCTTTTAATCGATGAAGTCTTGGCTGTTGGAGATGCTGCTTTTCAAGCTAAGTGTTTTGATTACTTTGCTCAATTAAAGAAGACCGATACAACGGTTATTTTTGTATCTCACGACAGAAGTTCTCTAGAGAGGTTTTGTGAAAAAGGAATCTTATTAAATGAAGGTAAAATAATCGAAAGTGGTGATATTCATAAAGTACTCAATACCTACAGTGGTATCATTATGGAGGAATTAAGCCATAGTCAATCGACAAGTACCGATCAAGATAAAGACATTAATCAAAAATCTAATTCAAAAGACAAATCAGCAAGTATTAATAACACTAAAACCGTAGATAAGGACGGTATATCTAAAACTCAATTTATCTATGGAGAAAGTATCTCAATTGATTATGAAGTGATAGTTAAAAAAACAATTATAAACCCAATTCTTGGAATTACTGTTTGGAAAAAGAATATTGACAGCGCTATTTATGCTACCAATACATTAATTGAAGGATACAAAGAAACAGGAAAATTTGTTAAAGGTGATAAGTTATATTTTAAAGCAACAATTCCCCAAACTATAAACGACGGAGAATTTTATGTTGAACCTGCAATTGCTAATGAATCGGCCACAATTGTTTATGACCAAAAACTTAAAGCCACAACTTTTTACATATCAGGTAGCAACAATCCTCATTCACTGATATCTTCTGTAGATAAAATAGTTTTTCATAAAATAGATAGTTCAATTAAACCTAAAAAAACCACCAAGTAGTTTATTGATGTCAAAGATAGTTAAAGTTTAAAATAATATATATGGATATAATCTTACGTATTAAAAATAAGATTCGATTCAAAAAAGCTAGACTGTCTAATTACAAGTCATCTTTAAAAATGTCTCAACAATATAATCAAATTAATCAATTATTGATGAATAGTGTTGTTAGATCAAAAGAAACAAAAATCGCTGTTGTTGTTCATTTGTTTTATGAAGAAAGCTGGATTTTAATAGAGAAAAAGCTAAAGAACTTAAGTATACCTTTTGATTTGTTTATTTCAATACCATCCTCGAATACCAGAATTATTAATAATATTAAAAAAAAATATCAACTAGCATATATTTATATAACACCAAATAAGGGCAGAGATGTTCTACCTTTCGTTAAAATATTGCCCATTATTAACGATAAAGGTTATAGCTATGTCTTAAAACTTCATTCAAAAAAATCTACTCATAGAGTTGATGGTCAAGAATGGATGACAAATATGATAAGTAGTTTACTGCCTGATAAAAAACAGGTCTTAGATGATTTACTGAGCATTCTAGAAAAAAAGTCTACTGGAATTATTGGACCTGAAGATCAGTACATTTCACTAATTGTTAATTTTCAGGCTAATGGAACATTAATGACAAAAACACTTAAAATAATTTACAAAAACAGAAAAAAAGTCTTTAATATCCTACAAAAAAATCGAAAAAATTATGGGTTTTTTGCTGGCACAATGTTTTGGATAAGATTAGATAACTTTAAATCTATTATAAATTATAATTTTAAACTCTCTGATTTCGAATTAGAAAACGGTCAAATTGATGGTACATTTGCTCACGCCTTAGAAAGAGTTTTTTGTTTAATCCACGAAATTAATGGTAAGAAAATCTATGAAATTAGTCCAAGTAGCATAAAGTCGATTGGTTACAAGACAACAAATATTCCTGATTGGGCTAATGTTCAAATAAAAAAAATAAATTAATCTTG
>JAJZCO010000059.1 GCA_021846095.1 bacterium
AAACGGGTCAAGAAGTTCATAAAAACAGAAAAAAAGCTACTATCTATATCGGCACATCACTAGTCGCAGCCGCCATTGGAGCCGATATTGCAAAACACTTGTCTAATAACCATGGTGCCGTCGTAAATCACAATACGACTCCCAATAAGACTATTAGATCCGAACTAACTCCACAACCTCAAAACACAACATCAGCATCTACAATTTCTAAAGTAGCATTAGCTCCCGGTGAAAAATATCCATGGGATTACTATGCCAATCATTACGGTGCTGCTAAGGCTACTCCGATGATTGAACGCTTAGCAAATGTTGCTAAACAAAAAGGTTGGAAAATTAATTCCTTCGACCGTGGTATAAATAGTATGGTATCACCAACCGGTCAAATATATTCTTCTACAGAACAGATAGTTGAAGCTTTACAATCATTTAATAATTAAAAAATAAATAAGGTGGGAAATATGACAAACGAAGAAGAAATACTAAAACAACTGGGTCTCAGTGAAGCCTCACTAGATCTTAAACAAAAAGCCTTAATAACTTTTAATAAAATCTTATTGATGAAATTAGGCTTATTTCTTAACGATAGTTTAACTGAGCAGCAACAACTTAATTTTGAACAAATTGCTGCTTCTTCAGACGCCACAGCAATTAATCAATGGTTAAATCAAAATATATCAAATGGTGAAGATTTATTTAAACAAGCTCTAGAAGATACTGTTCGAGACATTAAAGAAAATATTTCCCTGATAATAAGCTGATATTAAACAACATTAACCCTTTAAATAATTTAGCTTATTGGTCAATTTAGGTTATAATACTAGATTAATGCAAAATAATCCTAGAAGAAAATCTATTGATGGTTTTACGCCGCAAAGGCGAGTTAACAATCAAAAAATTTTTATTAATAATCAGACTCCACCTAAAGCACCAATTAAAAGTTTTAGGAAATATTCTTATTACCAAAACAATAATCCGAGTGTCGCTTCAACTGTTATACAACCAGTTAAACATAAAAGAAAGATTAAAAAAAAGTTAAAAAAAATTTTAATCGGGATTATTATCATTGTTCTTTTGGCCGCTGGCGTTTTCGGATACAATCTAATATCGAAAACTAACAAAATTTTTCATGGTAGCGTTTATTCTGATTTAAAATCCTTATTTACAACCACAAAATTAAACGGTGAATCAACTGGACGAGTTAATATTCTATTAGCAGGTTATCAAGGCCAAAACTCTAACGAAGGAGCTTTAACTGATTCTATTATGGTGATTAGTATTGATACCAAAAACAATACAGCCTTTACTATGAGTATACCTAGAGACTTATATTTAAACGTTCCTGGAGTAGGGAACGAAAAAATTAACGCAGCTAATGATGTTTCTAATTTTTCTCAACCTGGTTATTTTAGTGGCGGTATCGGTGAGCTCCAAAAAACCATTGAACAAGATTTAAATATACCAATTAATTATTACGCTGTTATCGATTATAAAGCTTTCGAAGATGCCGTAAACGCGGTTGGTGGTATCACTGTTAATATCCAAAGTCCTGATCCCAGAGGATTGTATGATCCAAATGTTGATAAAGCTCATGGTGGGCCATTAAGATTACCCAATGGGCCAGTTCATTTAAATGGTTTAACAGCTTTAGCCTTAGCATTAGCAAGAGGTGATTCACCGTATTCTTATGGATTTCCTCTTAGCGATATCAACCGAACTCAGCATCAGCGACAAATGTTAATTGCCTTAGAACAAAAAGCTCTTAGTGTCGGTATACTCGGTAATCCAGTAGCTATTTCGAATTTAGTTAACGCCATCGCTAATAATGTTTCAACTAATTTGACATTACCAGACATTTTAAGACTGGCTCAGCTAGCTAAAATCATTAAAATATCTAACATAAAATCATATGGTCTTAGTTATGGTGGTCAAAATCCTTTATTAACAACTGCCGTTATAGCTGGTCAGGATTCTTTAATTCCCCGAACTGGTTTAAATAATTTTTCTCGAATCCAACATTATTATTTAAGCTTAACCTCCTCCAACCCAGTAATAGCCGAAAATGCTTCAATTGTAATATTAAACGGTGGGAATATATCAGGTTTAGCGTCTCAAGAAAAAGCTGCTCTTAATAAAGTTGGTCTTAATACTTTAAGTATTGGAAATACTAGTATTGAATACTCTTCATCGATGTTAATCAATCTGTCCAATAATACTAAACCCGCTACGACTAAATTATTAACCTCGTTATTACCAAAGTCGGCTATTGTTACTAATTCGGTTAACGGATCTGTTGAAGCTAATGAAGGCTCCAACTATACCAATGCTGACTTTATTCTCATTCTTGGACGAGATTGGACTAATGTGGTTAATTAATTTTCTAGGTTAATTTAATTCTAACAATCCCAATTAAAACTAGAACAAACATAACGACACCACCAGCAAATAAAACATAGGCCACGACTTGAGCGACTTCGGCTACCATTGAAAAGGCATAAGCATCACCTAAAAGTAACCCTCTGAGTGTTTCACCTTGAAATAAAATCTGAGCTTCTTGTTTTAATTGAGCATTAGCTGGGTTAGCTAACGATTCAGCACTGACTTGAGCATAAGTTTGACCTCCGGCAATATCGGACAAATGAACGGCAATAAAATGATTGGCATATGCTTTCGCCTCGGCGCCAGTTAATAGTTGTTGACCGGCATATTGATTTAGATATGGTCCAATTTGAGGACTGGCTAATGCCGGACTACCTTTGGGTGGAAAAAATATTTTCTGAGAAGCTAACTCATTTTTAATATTTGTAGTAGTGAAGGAATAAGTCCACCAAGCTAAACTACCAACTACTAGTAGCACAATTGTCGCTACTATACCGAATAAGACTAATACTTTGTCAATTGATTTTCTACTGATAGTTGATTTACTTGCCATATATGTCCTTTTTTAATTACACCATAATCATAATACTAATGTTTAATTAACACAATTACCGGACATGGACCATATACTAAACACTATTTCCTTAGTTTTTAGCTTCTCTATGAACTTATTGAGTGTTAGATAACTGAAAACTTAATAAAGCCTATAGCTATAGCATTAATTAAACTGGTTATTTTATAAATCTTTCAATATAGCTTTAATTTAATAATTGTATTAATTTAAGATAATTAAAAGATTTAAGGGCAGCTGACACATATAGACATAACAAAAAACTAAATGTAATTTATTAATGTCATAAAACAGTAATTTAAAAAATTAAAGTTTATAAACCTTAAAAGTAATTCCAGTTTATCTAGTTAAAACTAGTTATTTTAAATTACTACCTAAACTTGAAGTAAATGAATCAAAACAAATATTGGCTTTTTTATCTAAAGCTTGAGCTTGAGCTAAGGTTGTAGTAAATCCAGTACCCACCGTCGTCATCGTATCCGTTGAAGGATCAGGTTCTAATACCTCTGCTGACCAACCTCCACCAGGACCATTAAATATTATTTCAGCACTACAATTATCATTACTCATTGATAAAAGACTAACTATACCCTTCTTATCAGAACCTTTGTTATTAGCACTTACATCAACAGCTATATTTATGTTTTTACCTAAATTATAAGGATGATACGTTATACATTGTTCACTACCTTTATGAATAAGATTACTAGTAAAATAACTACCTGGTTTACATGCTTTTTTCCATGGACCCCAAGGACTTTTAGGGTTTTTAGCTTGATTTAGAATTATATTACCGTAATATTGAGCAGCATTATACATGGCAGTATTGTGTTGTTTATTGTATTTTTCAAAATCATAAGGATTAAAAGGTCCAGCTTCAGTTGTAGTGGTTGTAGTGTTTGAAGGTTTAGGAGAAGATTTAGCTTTAGTAGTAACTGTAGTAGATGGTTTAGTTCCAGTTGCTTCTGTTTTAGAACTAGAACAACCAGCTAAAGCAACGACTGCTAATAAGCCAGCACTAACTCCTCTTAATTTATTAGTTCTTGGATTAATTCTCTCAGTTGTGTTTAACATATGAACTCCTCATATTTTTGACATTCTACCATAGTAAAGACAAATAGTCAAATATATTGCCCTAAGTTCCAAGCGGAAATGATTGCTTTTTTTGAGAACTATTGTATAATATATTGGTATACTAACTTAATAAGTTATGTAAATAAATCCTAT
>JAJZCO010000060.1 GCA_021846095.1 bacterium
AATGCTCCGGTGTATAATATTGATGCCGAAAAAGACCCAATAGAAGTTCATGATGAGATTATGAAATATATTGACGTCTAACCTATTTTTTATTGATAATGAGGCGATTAACTGATGCAAACTAGAATAAAGACTGAAACAGAAATTAAAGCTATGAGAGAAAGCGGTGCGATACTGGCTTATATTCTCAATTATTTAAAACAAAATTTAGTAGAAGGTATGTCAACTAAAGATATTGCTCTTTTGGCGGCAACTGAATTAAAGAAAACTGGCGGTAAACCGACATTTTTAGGCTATCAAGGATTCCCGGATGTTATCTGTATTTCACTTAATAATGAAGTAGTTCACGGTATACCTAGCAAAAATAAAATTATAGAAAAAGGTGATATTGTTTCTCTTGATTTTGGTGTGACATATCAAGGTATGATAACCGATGGAGCCATTAGTACGGTTTTAGGTTCGGCAGTTAATAAAAAGTATCAAGAATTAGTTGATAATACCTATAAATCATTAATGGCTGGTATTACTGTAATCAAAGCTGGAATTAGAGTTGGCGATATTTCCGCTAACGTTGAGACAGTTTTGAAACATTTTCATTATGGTATCGTACGAGATCTAGTGGGTCATGGGGTTGGTCATAATTTACATGAAGATCCTAACATCCCTAATTATGGCCGATTACATACTGGACCTTGGTTGGAAGCCGGTATGACAATTGCTATCGAACCTATGGCAACTCTTGGTGGCGACGATATTGTGGTCGATAGAGATGGCTGGACAATTTTAACAGCCGATAAATCTATGTCAGCTCATTTCGAGCATACTGTTTTAATAACAGATGAAGGTTACGAAATATTAACTATTTTATAGCTAAAATTATAGATATTAACTTGATAAGATTAAAATAATAGGGTTATACTTAAAGTTAATGCTAATTGAATCGAACAGTAAAAATTTAGTTTATAAGCTTAAAAATGAAGTAGTTAGAAGTCTAGCTATTGAGAAGGTTATATAAAATGAAACCAGAACATTTTGTTGGACTTGATATAGGGACTAATTTTGTTAGATGTGTTGTTGGTATTTATGATAATACCGGTAGTGATGGTATGCCATCGATTATTGGACATGGGATAGCTGAAAATCAAGGTATGAGACGGGGGATGGTAGTACACGTTGATGATGTGGCTGAAGCTATTAATAAGGCCGTTTCAGAAGCTGAAAGAATTTCAGGAGTAACAATTAAACAAGCAACAGTTAATGTTAATGGTGCCCATGTTAGTGGTATGAATTCTCAAGGGGTTATTGCAATTAGTGCCGCTAATCGAGAGATTACTGAAGAAGACCGTGTCAGAGTAGAAGAAGCTGCTACAATCGTTAATTTACCCCCTAATCGAGAAATTATCCAGTTTTTTGCTAAAAATTATAGTTTAGATGGCCAAAAAAATATTAAAGATCCAGTTGGGATGCATGGAGTTAGACTTGAGGTCGAGGCACATATTGTCACAGCTTCAACACCTAGTTTAAAAAGCCAAGACTTGGCTTTACAAAAAGCCGATATTATACCGTCTCATCATACTATATCTAGTCTAGCCGCCGCCGAAGCTGTTTTAACTAGACAACAAAAAGAGGCCGGTACGGCCTTAATAGATATTGGGGCTGGTACCACTAATCTAATAGTTTTTGAGGATGGTGAAGTGCAACATGTTGCCGTTATACCAATTGGCGGACAACATATTACTAATGACTTAGCAATTGGTTTAAAAACAGACTTAAATATAGCAGAACAAGTTAAAATTGAACATGCAAATCTAAAAAGCGATAGTCACAAAGCTAATGTCATAGTGAAATCGGGTAATCATTCCTTAGGTTTTCAGTTCGATGAAATTTCTATGATTGTCGAGGCCCGGGTGGAAGAACTTTTAGAATATGTCGATAAAGAGCTACAAAAAATTAAGCGATCTCGTAAATTACCTGGCGGGATAGTATTAACAGGTGGAACAGCTAAATTACCGGGGCTCGATAGCTTTGCTAGAAATAAACTTCAATTAGCTGCTCGGATTGCAAAACTGGAAGGAGTCAGTGGTTTAGTAGATACGGTAGAAGACCAAAGTTTTACTGTAGTGGTTGGTTTAATGATGCTCGATATGTTGCTATTACCAACTTTACCTGTTTCGAATCAAAAGTTTGATTATCAGGCTAAGGGAATGTTAACTAAGTTATTTTCTAAAATTCGCAATTAAAATTTTTTGGGTCAAGATAAGTTTGATAGAAAAATTAATTAGAATATTTATTTTTTTATAACTTTAAAAAACAAGATTGTAAAACTTATTTATTGAACTTATATATTAACTACGGTATAGTGAATAAATAATGTTTAAAAGAAGTATATTAAGGATATTATGCCACAAGTAGTTGAGCCAGCTATTGAAACTTTTGCACAAATTAAGGTTATTGGAGTCGGTGGAGCAGGTGGAGCTGCTATTAATCGGATGGTTGATGCCGGTATTGAGGGTGTTCAATTCATTGCAATTAATACAGACGCCCAGGCTCTTCATCATTCTAAGGCTAATGTTAAGATTCATATCGGGAAAGATACTACCCGAGGGTTAGGAGCTGGAGCAGATCCAAGTGTCGGACAAATAGCGGCCGAAGAATCGAGAGAAGAAATTCGTCAAGCCATTGAAGGGGCCGACATGGTTTTTGTTACTATTGGAGCTGGTGGTGGTACCGGTAGTGGTGGGGGTTATGTAGTAGCTCAAATCGCTCGTGATATGGGGATTCTAGTGGTTGGTTTTGCGACCAAGCCTTTTGCTTTTGAAGGTGAAAAGAGACGTAAAAATGCCGAATTAGCAATTGAAAAATTAAGAAAATCGGTTGATACTTTGATTATCATTCCTAATGATCGCTTGCTACAAACTATCGATCGTCAAACACCACTGCTAGAAGCATTTAAAGTAGCTGATGATGTTTTAAGGCAAGGCGTTCAGGGTATATCTGATTTAATCACAGTTCATGGTTTAATCAATTTAGATTTTGCTGATGTTAAAGCTGTAATGAGTAATGCCGGTTCGGCTTTAATGGGGATTGGTCGAGCTAGTGGAGAGAATCGAGCAGTTTTAGCTGCTCAGCAAGCTATTGAATCTCCATTGCTTGAAGTCTCGATTGACGGAGCTAGAGGTATTTTGTTCAATGTGATTGGTGGTAATGATTTATCAATGCATGAAATTAATGCCGCTGCCGAGACCATTACTAGTGCCGCTGATCCAAGTGCCAATATTATTTTTGGCGCTACAATTACTCCTGACCTAGAAGGCGAGATAATAATTACGGTTGTAGCAACAGGGTTCGATATTTCTTATTTTTCTGAAAAGCAAACAATTACGCCTTCTTTAAAATCGATGGTTGATAGTGAGTTTGATAGTCAAAATGGTCAAGCTGTTTTAAATAATTTTGATTTGGAATTAAAAAATCATGATGATCAGGACGCTGTAGCCGATTTTACTAAAGATATTGATGCCCCTAATATTTGGACAATTGACGATAATTTATCTTTGAACGAAGAAGATAATTCCAAACAAATAAATGATGGTGAAGATGATAATGAAAAGAACAGTAAAATTACCGATCAGAATAGCTTTACTGTTATTGGTAATAACTTGGAAGACGACTTAGATAAACCATCATTTTTAAGAAGATTAACAAAACGTCATAAAGAAGAAAAGAATTCTTCTAGTGATCAAGATTTAGAAAAATAACGTATTAAATAATACACCATAAAAAAGTTGCATAAACGCTACTTATGGCGTTATATTAGATTATGAATACGCTATATATGGGAATAGCTATCAAGTGTTCTTTAAATTATAAAAATTAAATAATGAATTAATATTGTAAAAAGGAGGTGTTGAATGAGGTGTAGTCAATGCCATGGTTGCGATATTAAAGTCATTGAATCACGAGACGTGAGTGATAATCAAGCTATTAGACGTCGACGAATGTGTCTGAGCTGTGGCTATAGATTTACGACTTACGAGAGGGTTGAACGACCTCAATTAATAGTCGTTAAGAATAATAAGACGAGAGAACTATTTGATAGAAATAAATTATTAAATGGATTATATCGAGCTAGATCGGAA
>JAJZCO010000061.1 GCA_021846095.1 bacterium
ATACCTAGATTACCACTACCACAGCCTACGTCAGCTAGTTGAATAATACCGTTTGAAGTAGTTTTTTCTAGGTATTTATTAATTGCTTTATATTCATTGGGTGATGTTTTTATTGATAAACTATTACGTGTATTATGAATGGGTTTATTTAGATTAAAGACTAATTGTTTGGCTACTTCAACGATTAATTCAGATTCAGGTCGGGGAATTAAAACTCGTTGATCGACATAAAAATCTCGACCATAGAATTCAACTTTCTTAGTCAAGTAAGCTATGGGGGTTTGTTTAATCCTGGTATTTAAAAATTGATTGAGTAATAAAATTTGTTTTATTTCTAACTCCGTATTTAATTCGGCTAATATTTTTGTTCGATCGATCTTTAATACTAATTCCAGAATAATTAAACAATCTAAACGAGCCGACGAAATATTTTTTTCGGCTAATTTTTTAGTCGAGATTTGAAGCCATTCATTAAATGTCATAACAATTAAAATCAGTCAGTGTTATTTTTATTGAATTCTTGTAATTTATTAATTAAATCATCAATTTCACCATTAAGGGCACCATTAATATTGGATCTAGAGTAATTTATTCTGTGATCAGTTATTCTATCTTGAGGGAAATTGTATGTTCGTATTTTTTCTGATCTATCACCTGATCCAATTAATTTATTTCTAGATTGTGATTGCTCTTCTTGCTCTTTAAATATTTTTTGAGCTAAAAGTCGCGATCTTAGAACACTTAAGGCCTTAGCCTTATTTTTAATCTGAGATTTTTCATCTTGGTTAGCTACAACAATTCCAGTTGGAATATGAGTAATTCTAACTGCTGAATCTGTGGTATTAACACTTTGACCACCATGCCCACCGCTTCGAAAAACGTCAATTCTTAGATCTTTAGGATCAATTTCTATGTCTGTTTCTTCTGCTTCCGGTAAAACTGCGACAGTTACGGTGCTGGTGTGAATTCTTCCTTGACTTTCAGTAGTTGGAATTCGTTGAACTCGATGAACACCAGCTTCGAATTTTAATAATTTGTATACTTGCAATCCTTTAATAATAAAGATGATTTCTTTATAGCCCCCAACTTCATTAGGTGTTTCATTTAAAAGTTCTACGGTAAAGTGGTGAATCTCTGACCAACGGAAGTAAAGGCGATATAATTCGGCGGCAAATAAACTAGCTTCATCGCCTCCAGCGGCTGCTCTGATTTCAATTATGGCATTTTTGTCATCATTTGGATCTTTTGGAATAAGTAAATTATGTAAAGTACTGGTTAAAGAGCTAAGGTGACTGTTTAAATCAATTATTTCTGTTTCTGCCAGATTTTTAAGATCTTTATCACCAGTATTAATTAAATTATTGGCTTGGTTAATTTGATGGTTAGTTTTATTAATTTTGTCGAATAAGTCAATAATTTCTTCTAAATCGGATCGTCTTTTGGCTATTTTAGGATAGTCTGAACTTGAATAAATAGAACTGTTTTCCAGCTCTTTATTAATGGTTTCAAGTTCTAGACGAAGAGATTTTTCTTGTTGGTCCATGATTAATATTAAAACAGTCTATAAATTATTTAGCAAAAAAAGCTTCAGGACGGTTATATTTTATTTGATTGTTTTTCTATTTTTTGTTGAGTTCTTTTTGATTTCTTGGTTGCTGCAGCCATACGCATTTCTTTGGCTTTTGTAGCGGCTAGAGTTTTGGCTTTAAATTTATCAACTCTTCCTTCAATATCTAAGATTCGCTCTTCACCAGTAAAAAACGGATGAGAACTACTGGAAATATGGACCTTTACTAAAGGGTAAGTGTTACCTTCATATTCAATAGTCTCAGTAGTTAAAACGGTTGATTTAGTTAAGTAAATCGTCCCATTGTTAAGATCTTGAAAAATCACTTGACGATAATTGTCTGGATGAATTATTTGCTTCATAGAGTTATTATTATACCTTATCTGTTAGCTATTGGTCAATTATATTGCATTTTTATGACTAAATTGTTAGAATTTCTCGTTCTTTATTTGTTTTTAATTGATCAATTTCTAATCGTTTTTTTTGCATTAATTCTTCAATATTTTTTTGTTGTCTAGACAAGTCGTCTCGTGAAATTGTCTTATTTTTTTCTAGATTATTTAAATCATTAAGTGCTTCGTGACGAGTTGTTCTAATTCGGACTAAACATTCCTCAACTTTTTGGTTAATTGATTTTATTAAATCGAGACGTCTTTCTTCGGTTAATGGTGGGATATTAAGTCTGATAACTCTTCCATCGTCACTTGGGTTTAACCCTAGAGATGTATCATTTCGAATACTGGTAGTGATGTTAGATATAGTAGTCGGATCGAAGGGAGTAATCTGGATCATTTTGGAGTCAATTACTGTAATCCCAGCAACCTGTTTAATTGGAACTTGAGTACCATAAATTTCTATTTTAACGTTATCTAACATGGCTGTGTTAGCTCGACCGGTTTTAAAAGATTTGAGGTCTTCTTTTAAATGATCAATTGATTGATCAAATTTTCTTTTTAAATTTTCTATGATTTCATCCATATTATGATTTTGATTATATCACTGTCTAGATTTATTAAGTATTGATTTCGCCTAAAGCTAATCGGTAATATCGTTTAATAACAATATTCTCGCCCAATCGAGCTATATGTTCTTTAATTAAGTCGTTAATTGTTATGTCAGGATTTTTAACGAAAGGTTGGTTTAAAAGACAGTGTTCAGAATAGTATTTACTAAGTTGTCCCTGAACAATATTTTCTATCATATTTTCTGGTTTACCCTCGGCCTGAGCTTTCGATGTTAATTCTTGTCTTAGGTTATCTATTTCTTTTTTTGGAATATCATCTTCACTTAGGTAAGTTGGATTAGTAGCTGCAATATGTAGGGATACATCTTTAACCAAATTAACAAAGATGTCGTTACGTGCTACAAAATCTGTTTCACAATTAACTTCAACAATAACTCCAATCCGATTATCGTGATTATAACTCCCAATTAATCCTTGACGAGCTTCACGTTCGGATCGTTTCTCGGCCTTAGTTAGTCCTTTTTTTCTCATAGCAGATAAAGCTAAATCAAAATCACCGTTGGATTGTTCTAAAGCAGCTTTAGCATCAGTTAAGCCGACTCCAGTTAGATCCTTGAGTCTTTTAATAGCAGTAATGTCGATAGTCATAGTTGCTTCCTTTATTAATTTATTTAGTATTAGCTTTTGAGGCTTTAGCTTTACCGTTTAAAATTGCTTGTTTGACTAAATCTGCAATCAGATTTAGAGTTTTCAATGCATCATCATTGGCTGGTATTGGATAAGTTATTTTGCTTGGATCGGTATTCGTGTCAACAATACCAACTGTTTTGATACCAAGTTTATTAGCTTCCGTAACAGCATTATTGTCATTGTTGACGTCAAGAATAAAAATAGCACCAGGGTGTCCATTTAATTCTTTGATACCACCATAAATTCGATTTAATTCGATAATTTCTTCATTAAATCTTTGTACTTCTAGTTTATTGTATTTATTGTTTAACTCACCAGAAGCTAATTTAGCTTCTAAATCTTTTAAGTGTCTAATCCGACCATTAATGGTATTGGAATTAGTTAACATTCCACCTAGCCATCGTTCTGAGACAAATGGCATATCTGTTTCTTTGGCTAAATTGTTAATGATATCTTTAGCTTGTTTTTTAGTACTAATGAGTAAGATTTGTTTATTGTTTTCGGCGACGGTTTCTAAAAAAATTAGGGCTGTCTGAAGGGCTGTTACGGTTTTTGTTAAATCGATAATATGAGAACCATCTCTTTTTGAATGAATATATTCAGCCATTTTCGGATGCCAACGACTGGTTTTATGACCAAAGTGAGCTCCTGATTCTAGTAGTTTTTTAATGTCTATATCGTAGGTATTATTTACCATTATGCTGATCCTTTCGCTTTACCAGAAAGACTCAAAAATAATTGAGAGGATGGTTTATCTGGTTGTTTAATTTTATTGAGTTAATAATATCAGATGAGAGGATTAATAACAAGTAGGACGCATTA
>JAJZCO010000062.1 GCA_021846095.1 bacterium
TTTGTTGGTTTATTGCCATTCAAGCTGACTGATTCTCAAAAAAAAGTTATATGGCAAATTTACTTAGATTTACAAAAAGATTTACCAATGAATCGTTTAGTAGAAGGAGATGTTGGCTCTGGTAAGACGGTGGTAGCTTTAATGGCGGCCCTAATGGTTATGGCTAAAAATTGGCAGATTGTGTTTATGGCTCCTACTGAAGTCTTGGCTCGTCAACACGCCAAAACAGTTAATGATTTGTTAGTTCCGCTTGGTCTGGAAGATAAGGTAGCATTATTAGTTGGTAGTCAATCGGTTAAAGAAAAACAACTAATTAAACAGAAATTAAAAGCAAACAAAATACTTTTTATTATTGGTACTCATGCTTTACTTGAGCCTGATGTCCTGATGGATAACTTGGCTTTAATTATAGTAGATGAGCAACATCGTTTTGGAGTTGAACAGAGAAAAGTAATTCAGCTCAAAGCTGGTAGTATGCCACATTTACTTAGTTTGTCGGCAACACCAATTCCTCGTTCGTTAGCTCTAACATTGTTTGGAGAATTAGCTATTTCTAGATTACTAGAAAAACCAGCAAAAATGTTAAAAATTAAAACTAAAATTGTAGTAGAAGATGATATTAATAGTGTTTATCTTGCTATGAGACGTCAGATAGATAAAGGCAGACAAATTTTTGTGGTTTGTCCTCAAATTGTAACCGATAATTTTTTTCATGGTAAGAGTGTTGAAGTGATTTATGATCAATTTAGAAAAGAAACTTTTAAAAATTATCGATTAGGTTTACTACACGGTAAAATGAAACCAAAGGATAAGAATATAGTAATGGATAACTTTGTTCAGCACGAACTCGACATAATAGTTTCTACCACAGTCATTGAGGTCGGTGTTGATGTGCCAAATGCTACTGTAATGGTTATTCTAGACGCTGATCAATTTGGTTTAGCTCAAATTCATCAACTTCGCGGTCGAATTGGTCGAGGAGCCAATCAAGGGTATTGTTTTTTAGTCGGCGATTATTCGATTAAACAAAATCCTCGTATCAAGTACCTAGAAAAATTAGATGATGGTTTTGAACTGGCTGAACTCGATCTAAAACTTCGAGGTCCGGGGGCCTTGTATGGTCTATCTCAGCATGGAACATTAGATTTAAGATTTACCGATTTGGAGGATATAGTTTTAATTAAATCCGCTAGAAAAGCGGCCGAAAACTTTATGAAATTACCTAATAACTTGGTACAATATAAAAAGCTGAATGAAAAGGTTATTTACTTAAGTAAAATTTCTAATTTGAATTAACGGATTTGATTATTTAATATGTATTCTGGTACAACACTAACTAAGCGTTCCGGTCGTATCATTGGCGTCCATCAAAAGATTGACCGTCTAGCTCACCGTAACTTATTGATTTTGGATCCAGAGATCAAGTTTCCTGCCATAAAAACGATTCTTCATTTTGAAGGTTTAAATGGCCCCGATGCTATTAAACGTAAAAGTCCATCAAAAGATGAACCTTGGCATTTTATATCCCCATATGATCTTGATGATAATCAATTGATTGAGCTTATTTCGCATCATTATCATGAGTTAGTTATTGGATTAAAAAAATTTAATTATACAAAAAGTGCTTTTGAGGCTGCGTGGTTGTCACATGCCTTAGTTGATGGTTTAACGCCAGCTCATCATTATCCTTATGAAGAAAAATTGGAAGAATTACGTAATGGTCAAGCTAAAGAGACCAGAAATACTTTACGTGATAGATTAATTATGTCCGGTGATAAAAAGATTAATGTCTTGCATAATAACTGGAAAATGTGGGGCCCTAAAGGATTATTTATTACTCATGCTGCTTTTGAAGTTGGAGTGGCTAGTATTATGGCACCTCTCAAGTTTAAACAGACTTTGCCATCGAAAACTGATTTAGAAACGTTCAATAAGGGTTTGGATCAATGGTATCGACAAACCGCTCAAAATGTTGCTCAAATAGGTTTTTATGATGATTTTTATAAAAAAGGTTGGACAATTGAATTAGCTAATAAAATACGAAAGACATTAGCTCCAACCTTAATTAGGTGTGTTAGTACGGCTTGGTATAGTGCAATATCCGAAGCTAATAAATGATTAAAACTGATTTAAAAATAATAGCAGGTCAATTTAAAAATAGTCTAATTAAGTCTCCAGCGAGTAATCTAACTCATCCGATGGCAGAAAAAATTCGTGGAGCAATCTTTAATATGCTCGGGGATATAAGTGGATTAACTGTCTTGGATGCTTATGCTGGCAGTGGCATATTAGGTATTGAATCAATCAGCCGAGGAGCTCGTCAAGCTATTTTAATAGAAAATAATATTAAAGCTTACAATAACATAAATCAAGTTATTAAAGATTTAAAGATCGAAGATAAAGTTAGTTTGTATCCAATAAACAATTTAAAATGGTTAAAATTATCTGATCAGACTTTTGATATAATTTTTTTAGATCCGCCTTATGATAAGGTTGATATAAATGCTCTTTTAATTTTAGCAAGCAGAGTGAATCAAAATGGTGTAATAATTATTTCTGTTCCAGAGTCAATGGTGCATCAAACTATGACCGATTTTAAAGATTTTATTTTCATTAAACAAAAAAGTTATGGGTCGGCTCAGATATTATTTTTTAAAAATTGACAGGTAACTATTTATATCCGTATTATTTTGATGTATCATTAATCATAAGCGCGAGTGGTGGAATGGTAGACACGCATGCCTTAGGAGCATGTGCCGAAAGGTATGGAGGTTCAAGTCCTCTCTCGCGCACCATCAAGGACTTAGACATATTTTTGAAGCTAAATAGCTCATTTATCCCTGTTAATAGACCTATGTTTTTGGTTCCAGAATCAATTTCTCGATAAGTCGGTGTTTTATCAAAAATAAGACTGAAATAATTAGCTTTTTGAATAGGATTACTCTGTTGTAGTAGTAGGTAATCAATATGTTCCAGAAAATATCTAGTGTACTGTAAGACTACGTCAAAACTAATAGGTTGATTAATATCGGTCTTAGCCAGCTGATCACTAGTATTCTTAATTTCTTCTTCAATTCTAATTAATTCTTCCTCCATGTAATTAATAGCTGTTTGACTACTGAGAAATTTAATTTTACTAACTACTGCCGTAGCTTCGGATTTTAAGGCTTTAATTTTATCTTGTAAGACTAATTGATTACTATATAGTTCTGCTTGTCTCTTGTCCCAAACTATTTTAACAGCATCCATAAGATCATCAATATGATTTTGAGTATAAGTTATTTGATGAACAAAATCTTCAACTGTTGATTCTAATTTTTCTTTTGGAACTCTAAAATAATGACCTCTTTTATTACAATGATAACCTGGATAATACTTATGTCTGCCTTTTGGAGCACTTCCAAAGAGTGGTTGTTCGCATTCTGGGCAGGTTATAACTTTACGGTAAGGGTAGTCGAGATTATGGGAGCCTTTTTTAAGTTGAAATTCTGGCACCGCCTGATAATAAATAGAGATATTACAATCGACTTGTTTTAAAGTCACTTTACCTTTATTAGCCTGATTAAAAAGTTCAAAAGAAACTAGCCCATCAAACCTAGCTTTAATTGGTTTATAGTCTGTCCATTTTTCACAAATTACCCCAGCGTAAATAGGATTTCTTAAATAGATCCATAATCTTTTTAATGTTAGTTGATTGTTACCAGCTGAAGTTGAGAGAGTTGAGTTTGTCGGTGAATTAATTCTGCTATTAAAACTTCTCGATTTATAGCCTAGTTGATTAATCTGATCGACTATTTCTTGATCGGTTAATGTTTTTCTAGATCTTAACTCGAACATTTTCTCAATAAATTTAGCCTCATCGGGATTGGGCACCAGGATGTATCTTTTTCCATTACCTGTTTCAATCTTTTTATTAGTATAACCATAAGGTTGTCGACGCATCCAATAACCCATTCTAGTATAACGAATTTCTGCCCCAATCATTCGGCTCATA
>JAJZCO010000003.1 GCA_021846095.1 bacterium
GTAAATCCGAAAACGACATTAAATAATGATAGACATAATTATCATCATCATAGCAATTATTTATTTAATACGCGGATGGAATATTGGATTTGTTCGACAATTTTTATCAACCGTTGGTTTTTTTGGCGGATTATTACTAGGTGCTTACTTAGAAAAATATACGGTCATATACGGCCATAGTTCAATTACGAGATCTATTATTGGTCTTATAACCACAATCGGTATGGCCCTCATTATGCTAACAATCTTTGAATATATTGGCTTAGCTTTAAAAAGAAGGTTAGTACTAATTAAAATCAACTCTATTGATAGTTTACTTGGATCATTTATGAGCTTAATCAGTATTTTACTGGGTATTTGGCTTGGGGCATCATTATTAAATTCCTTACAATCGCCACAAATTTTACAAGTACTCGATAAATCGAAGATTATCTCTTATCTCAACCATCAATTACCACCAGCACCAACTATCATTGCAGATTTAGGACATATTATTGATCCTAATGGTTTTCCAAAAGTATTTATTAACGGTGAACCGATTATTAATACGACCACTAAATTACCAACTCTACAGTCTATCCAAACAGCAGTCTCTAAAGATAAAAATTCAGTCGTTAAGATAGTCGGCCAAGGATGTGGAGGCATTGTAGAAGGATCTGGTTTTATAGTGGCCCCAAATTTAATTATGACTAATGCTCACGTAGTAGCTGGGATTCCACACCCATACGTGACCACTTTATCTGGTCAAACCTTCTCAGCCAGTCCTATTTGGTTCAATCCCAATCTCGATTTAGCGATTTTAAAAGTTAACGATTTGCCAGGCCCAATTCTAACCCTGGCTGAATCGACATATAGTACCAATACACCTGGTGCAGTCTTAGGATATCCTGGTGGTGGTAGTTTTACGGCTGTTGTGGCTTCGATTATCAATCAATTATCGGCTACCGGTCAAAATATCTACGGAACTGGCAATATAACCCGATCAATTTATGAAATCAATGCCAATGTTATACCGGGGAATTCTGGCGGACCACTAATTAATTTAAAGGGTCAGGTAATGGGAGTAGTCTTTGCTCAATCAACATCCTATGCCAACGTCGGATATGCCTTAATATCTAATCAAGTTACTCAACAATTAACTCAAGCAGAAAATAATAACCACTTAATTGGCACTGGCAGTTGCGCCAAATAAAACAAAAGATATATACTATAATTTAAATGAATAAATCAAAAAATCTTAACAGTAAAAAATTAGTCAAAATAGTCTCCTGGGTTTTAATCATTGGAGGAATAATTGGTTTAATATGCGCCTATATTATTATCCAAGATAAAATGAAATTACTGCAAAATCCAAGCTATATACCATCATGTAATTTAAATCCTGTTATAAGTTGTGGTAGTGTCATGCAATCGCCGGAAGCGGCCGCATTTGGTATTTCAAATCCTTTTCTAGGTCTAATTGGGTTTTCTGTTCTTGTGACTATTGGCGTAGCGTTGCAAGCTAAAGCAGTATTCAAAAAATGGTTTTGGTGGGGACTGGAAATCGGTGCGATTTTTGGAGTTTTATTTGTTCACTGGCTTTTCTTTGAAAGTGTTTATAATATTCACGCTCTTTGCCCATATTGTATGGTGGTATGGATTATTACAATCACCACTTTTTGGTATGTAACAATTTACAATATTGAAGCGGGAAATATAAAAATACCAACTAATAGTAAATACCAAACTATCTTTAATTTTGTTAAAAGACATCATATTGATTTATTAATTTTATGGCTTCTTATTATTGCTGGCCTTATTTTAAAACATTTTTGGTATTATTATAGTAAACATCTTTAAATGAAAAAAAAAATTATTGAAAGAGTTATCGAGTCTCCTGCACAAGCACTTGATAAAAGCATTAGAGGCGGGCAATACATTGCTAAACAAATCCCAATAGACGGTACTAAACCAGTTAAAAAAGCCCGTGATTTTTGGTTTTTACTTGGTCCAGGATTAACAACCGGAGCATCGGATGATGATCCATCGGGAATAGCAACTTATTCTCAAACTGGTGCTCAATTTGGCTTTGGACTACTGTGGTTAGCGGGCTTTACTCTCCCATTTATGGCCGTCGTTCAAGAAATGTGTGCGCGGATCGGTCTGGTAACTGGTCGAGGTCTAGCTGCTAATATTAAAAGTCATTTTAGCCCAAAAATATTATATTTTTCAACTATTTTACTATTCATTGCTAATACATTTAATATTGGGGCCGATATTGGGGCCATGGCCAATGCAATTCAATTGTTATATCCAACCTTTCACTTTGATTATTTAATTGTCATACTAAGCCTTTCTATTTTACTACTCCAAATATTTACGCCCTATATCCGTTATGCCAGAATACTTAAATATTTAGCCCTAATTTTATTCGCCTATATATTATCAGCTGTTTTAACGCACCCTAATTGGGGAACCATTGCCCATTATTCTTTATTGCCCCACATAACTTTTTCTAAAAATCAAATTTTATTAATCTGTGCAATTCTTGGAACCACTATTACACCCTATCTTTTTTTCTGGCAAACCGGTCAAGAAGTAGAAGAAGAAATTGCCGATGGAGATATAAACATTAAACAAAGACAAATTACTGGACCAACTAAAATGAAAAGAATGCGAATTGATGTCTGGGTAGGTATGACTCTATCTAATGTTGTTATGTTTTTTATTATCACTGCTTGTGCCAATATTTTATTTAAACACGGTATTACTAATATCACCACTGCTGCCCAGGCTGCTGAGGCCTTAAGACCATTTGCCGGTAAATTAACGTACTTTTTGTTTGCTATTGGGATCATTGGCGTCGGATTACTGGCTATACCAGTTATGGCGGCTGCTAGTGCTTATGCTGTCAGTGAATCAATCGGTAAAAAATCTCAAGGTCTTAATACTAAACTGAATAAAGCTTTCGATTTTTATGGTGTTATTATCATATCCATGTTGCTTGGATTATTAATGAACTTTATCGGATTCAATCCAATAAAAGCTTTGATCTATTCAGCCGTTCTAAATGGTATTGTAGCCCCAATGCTAATAGTGTTAATTATTCTAATTGCACGTAATAAAAAAATAATGGGTGAATGGAAAAATTCTAAATTTAGTTCAGCCATAGCTTGGACACTAACCGCTATTATGTCCATATCTGGCCTAGCAGCCATTTATAGTTTATTTGGCTAAGTAATGGCTCTTAAAGCGTCAATTGGAATCTTTCGAGCAGCCTTAAAGGCTGGAATTGAACCGAAAATAATACCAATTAAAATTGATATTAAACTAGCGGCTAAAACTACTTGCCAAGTCACGACAGGTTTAATTGATGTGGCCAAAACAATTCCTTCGGTAATAATGTAGGCCAATAAAATGCCCAATATTCCACCAGCAAAACTTAATATGCTAGCTTCCATAATAAATTGAACTAAAATTTGACGATCAGTTGCTCCAATGGCTTTTCTGATGCCAATTTCATGAGTTCTTTCAGCCACTGAAACTAACATAACATTCATGATTCCCACTCCACCAACCAACAAAGAAATAGCGGCTACACCGGCTATTAATTTGGTTAATAAATCTAAAATCTGTTTAGAATTAGCTGAGGTCTGAGTCACCAACGAAACCGAAGCTATCTTTTGATCACCATTAACTACATTGAGATTATGTTGTAATAAATTCTTAATTTGAATTAATTGTTTAGGCTGGCTTACTCCCACAAATATTTCGTAAATAGTAGCACTATTATTAGCTAAAATTTGAGCTTGATTGTAATTAATTAGCAGGGCATCATTAAAATTGACTGGTTGGCTCAACGGAATATTAGTAATTGGATTTAATATACCTTCGACTATAAACGGCTGATTATTAATATAAACTGTTGAACCTAATGGCACATCTTCATTAAACATTTTCGTAGCCGCAGTTTGTCCTAATATTACACTGTTTTGAATCTGACTATGGGATGACAAAAAATTGCCATAAGCCATTGATAAATTTAACAATTTTTCTAAACCCGGCATACTTCCGACTACTACACCATTTTTATATACACCATTATTACCGATGGCTTTTTCACGAACTATACTAAGTGGGATAGTTTGATCCACTCCACTAGTTTTTTGGATAACTTGCATATCAGAAACGGTTAAACTTCCCGACAATGAAACATGATCAAATGTATTAAAAATTGCCATGGGAGAAGCAGTAGTATTGTTAACAATTGCCGGTTGTACCACTAAATTATTCCGACCGATAATATCGATTTGTTGATTTATTTGTTGTTTAATACCTTCACCAATCGCAATGACTACAATAACAGACGATACACCAATTATAATCCCTAGCACTGTCCATAAATTACGCCATTTAGTACTAAACAGGACTTCAACGCCTGTTTTTAATTGACCGATTAAAACGGTTGGTCTCACTTTTTTGACCTTCTTTTACGTTGACTCTTAGTTTTTTTCATATTTTTTTTATGATCAGGTTCCTTGGAAGATTTATCAGATAATGACATGTCTGGGAACGCATGCATTAATATTGAAACACCAGCATAATCATCTTCATCTGTTTTATCTGGAATAGTATACATCGACCGACGAGCAATTTTAGCAACCCTTCCATAAGGGGTAGTTTCATCATGAATTATGGCACCATCGTGCATATAGACAACCCTATTAGCATACCGGGTCAATTCTGGATTATGGGTTACAAACAAAACGGTGTTACCCATCTTATGAATTTCTGTTAATAATTCCATAATTAACCTAGAACCAATACTATCCAAATTACCAGTTGGTTCATCGGCTATAATTAATTTCGGATTATTAACTAAAGCTCTAGCAATAGCTGCGCATTGAAGCTGACCACCACTTAATTGACTTGGGAAAAAATATTCTCGATGAGAAATACCGACCCGATTTAACATATCACTAGCTAATTTAGTCCTTTTACTAATACTAAAGCCTCGATAAGCTAAAGGTAAGGCAACATTATCTAATACGTTCAACCGACTTAATAAATTTGATGATTGAAAAATAAAACCTATCGTGTCTCGTCTAATTTTAGCAGATTGATTCGGTCTTAATCTAGCAACCGATTTACCATCCAATAAATACGAACCATGGCTAGGTTTATCAAGTAGACCAATCATATTCATTAAAGTACTTTTGCCAGAACCACTTGGACCCATAAAGGCCACAAATTCACCTTTTTGAACTATTAAATTGATTGAATCTAACGCTAATGATGTAGCGTCACCAAATCCAAAAACTTTACTGACATCTTCTAAATTAATTAATGGCATACTTACATATAGCATAGAACGAAATTTGCATTATTAGCAAGCACGGGATGTAGTAATAATACCGACAAGTTTTAAATGATAAATAACTACAGCTTTTTATTTAAATATAATATGATATAAGCTAAGGGGAGAGGTCGCCTAGTGGCCTATGGCGCACGCTTGGAAAGCGTGTAGAGTTAAAACTCTCGAGGGTTCGAATCCCTCTCTCTCCGCCAATTTTTAATTATCATCTAATTAACTTCAACTTATTACCTAATTTAACTTAAAATTATAAATTACAAATTGTGATCGAGCTTATTTTAAATTAAAACGTCATATTATATTTTTATAATATATTAAAAAATAGAAAAATAATCTGCAGATAGTGGTACCAGAATGACAGTCCGCACCCAATTTAATTATTAAATTAATCTTAAGATTAGCTAGATCTTTAAATAAAAGGCATTTTGTTATCTAGCAATAAAGTTATAGACGTACCATAAAAACATTAAAATAGATCAATTGATTTTTTAATATTATAAACGACATAACCTATATTCTAAATATAAAAGATTAAACTTTAACCAATATAAGTACCGGTAGTTTTACCATTAACAGTGTTGAGAATAGCATTTTTTTGCATCGCTTCGAAAATTATAATTGGTAATTTATGTTCCATTGCTAATCCAAAAGCCGCTTTATCCATGATTCTAATATCATAATCCGAGACCGCTTGTCTAAAACTGACCTTATCAATCTTAACCGCATCAGGATAAATAGTCGGGTCTTTATCATAAACCCCGTTAACCTTTGTAGCTTTTAGTACTACCTGACAATCCAGTTCAAGCGCCAAAGATACTGCCGCCGTATCAGTTGTCATATAAGGACGTCCAATACCACCAGCCGCTATAACGACTCGATGTTTTTCTAAATGTTTATTAGCTAAACGATGGATAAAAGGTTCTGCTACTTGTTCCGCAAAAATACTTGATAAACAGCGGGTTGGAATTCCATTTGATTCAAATATATCAGTCAAAGCAAGTGCGTTCATTAAAGTGCCTAGCATACCAATATGGTCTGCTGTTACTCTTTTAATACCATGCCCGGCTAATCGCTCACCACGAGCAAAATTACCACCACCGACCATAATTATGATTTCAACACCAGCCCGAATAATTGGTTTGATCTCTTCCGTCAACCAAGTACAGATCACCGGGTCAATACCACTTTCAAAGTTACCAGCTAATTGTTCTCCCGAAAGTTTTAATAAAATACGCTGATACTTATTTTGATTCATCTAAAATGGTAGTTTAACAAATTCCAAATTTATTACAAAATTATTTTTAATACTACTTTAAAAGACTATAATAAAATATAGACCTATGATAAAAATATACTCTTGGAATGTTAATGGGATTAGAGCCGTTTTTAAAAAAGGTTCGTGGGACGAATTTATTAAAAAAGAAGAGCCCGACATAGTATGTTTACAAGAAATTAAGGCTCATGAAGATCAAATTAATTTTATAACAACCGGCTACCATATTTTTTTAAATTCAGCTAAAAAAGCTGGCTATAGTGGGACTGGAATACTAACTAGAAAAAAACCAATAAGAATCGAAACTAATTTCAATAAAGATTTTTTAAAAAATAAACCTGCAATATTAGATGAGTACGGTGATCTTTATCAAGAGGGAAGAGTAATAACGGCCGAATTTGATAATTTTTTTATTGTCAGTATTTATACTCCTAACGCTAAAGAAGATCTATCTAGGCTAAATATACGTTACCGAAAATGGGACCCCTTATTCTTAGAATACTTGCAGTATCTCAATTTAATCAAACCCGTTATTGTCGGAGGAGATTTTAATGTCGCCCATACAGAAATTGACTTAGCCAATCCAGCCACTAATAATGGCAAGAAAGGTTTCACTACAGAAGAAAGAGAAGGCTTCGGTAATATTTTATCCGCCGGATTTATTGATACATTTCGTTTATTTAATAAAAACGACAAACAGTATACTTGGTGAAGAAATTTTGCTAATTCTAGAGCTCGTAATATTGGCTGGAGAATCGATTATTTATTAACCTCAAAAACTCTAAAACCTGCCATAAAAAATGCCAAAATTCATTCTCAAATTCTCGGATCTGATCATTGTCCGGTTTCAATAACAATAGATTTAAATTTATGATACAATTTTTCATAAATCAGCGGTCAGCTGTTAAAAAGAGTAGGGCATGAAATCAATACAAGAAAATAGACCTTTTGCAGTTTTTGATATTGACGGAACATTAATTCGTTGGCAACTATACCATGCCATCACCGAACGATTGATAGATTTAAATTACATAGACCATGACAAACTTGTAAAATTAAATATTGCTAAAAAAAATTGGGAACATAGAGTTAATAAATCGGCTTACCGAAACTACGAATCCCAATTAGTAAACTACTTGAACGACATTTTGACTACTATTCCAACAAAGATTTTTGAGACGGTTTGTTTAGATGTTTTTAATTTTCATAAAAATAGAGTCTACCGATATACTTCAGACTTAATCAAACAATTAAAATCAAAAAATTATTTATTATTTTTAATATCTGGATCTCCTGACGTAATAGTTAAAATGATTGCACGTTATTACCAATTTGATGATTATGGTGGTTCAAAATTAATTAAAAATGAACTATTTCTTAACCATTATGAAATAATTATGACCCATGAAAATAAAGCTAGTCATCTCAATGAATTAGTTAGTCAGCATTTTGCAACTTTTAATAATAGCATCGGCATCGGTGATAGTGATGGCGATATCGAACTATTAAAATTAGTCGAACATCCGATTGCTTTTAACCCTAATGATAAATTATTAGATCATGCGATGAACAATGGTTGGGAAATTGTTATTGAAAGAAAAAATGTAATTTATAAATTGGAATTTAAAAATGGAAACTACATACTGGCAAATTCAAAAAAATAATTCACCACTTTACCCAGATATTATCTGGAATCAACCGGAGAATAAATATCAAACCGGTAAGCTATTATTAATCGGTGGAAACTCTCAATCATTTAATTTAGTCTCTGATGCCTATCAAGAACTAATAAAATCAAATATCTCCGAGGTGAAAATTATCCTCCCTGATAGTCTACAAAAATTTTTAGACAATAAAATTAATAATTGTTACTTTCAACCATCAACTCCTAGCGGCGGTCTAGCTCTTTTAGGGCTTGATAGCATAGCAGAACTAGCAAAATGGTCAGACGGTATAATATTAATTGGTAATTTTGGACAAAACAGTGAAACAACAATTTTACTAGAACGTTTAATTACAGAAATTAAAGATAAAATAATTACATTTTATGGTGATTCAATTGATCATTTTATATTACAATCAAATTTACTATTACAGTCACCAAATAATATTTTAATAATAGACATCAAACAATTGCAAAAAATCTTTCATCAATTAAAATATCCTAAAACTATATCTTTTTCTATGGATTTAATGAACCTAGTTAATATACTTCATAACTTTTCATTACTTTATAATTTCAACCTAATAACAAATTTTAACGATACTATAATTGTTGCTACGGGAGGTAAAATAAGCTTAACTAAAAACAATTTTATCAATAACTGGCAAACTAAGATTGCGGTCCAAGCCGAAATATGGTCAACTCAACAACCAAAAAAAATATTTGAAACACTGACAACGGCTACTTACATCATTAATCATTAGAAGATGGTGCCGCGAGACGGACTTGAACCGTCACGAGATTGCTCTCACAGGATTTTGAGTCCAGCGTGTCTACCAATTCCACCATCGCGGCAAAAAGCTACAACTAGCTTATAACAGATCATTGTACTATAATTAAAAAATCGAAGCTAGTAAAAAATTATGGATCAAGAAAATAACACCAACGATACACGCAATAAGCTAAAGGCTGCAGAAATAATTCGTCAAAAAGTATCTAAGATTTATCGAACTAGTCCCTCCATTTCCGAAGAAGAAAAAATTAGTGAATTATTACCGAATGATAGCCCTCATCAACAATTTATTAAAAATTTAACCAACTCAAATCGAAGTATTGTCGAGATTCAAACCGCTTGGCATGATTACTATTTATCTCTACCAGATAAAGAAAAATTTCAAGTTTGGCAGGAATTTTATGACAGCAATATAATTCGCCTAGAAAAAATCAACACTAAAGCCAATGAACCGTCAACTTTAACAGACCACAAAACCCAACTTATAACTCAAAAAAAAAATCGCCATCTAAAATTTAATCGGGTAAACTCTAATACCAATCTTTTAACAATTAAAAATCAATTAATTAACCAGGTATCTAAATCTGCTACCCCGACTAAACTCAAACGTCATTTACAATCTTTAATATTCGGGCTACTAGTCGGTTTTCTAGCTATTTTTATTTTTTTATTTGGTTTTTTTAACCAAATCATTATTACCCCCTTCATCCAACCGAGTTCTACAGTTGCCGCCACACCGCTAATATTAACCGGTAATAACGTAGCCCCAACTCCTAATCCGGAAGTTATAATCCCTAAAATCAATGTTCAAATACCGGTCATTTATTCTCAAACATCAACTTCCGAAACAGCAATCGAAAATAATCTAGAGTCTGGAGTAGTGCATTATCCAACGACTGTTTTACCAGGACAATTCGGCAACAGTGCTTTTTTTGGCCATTCATCCAATAACATTCTAAACCCAGGAAAATATAAATTTGCTTTTGTTTTACTTCATACTCTTGTTAATGGTGACACTTTTTATTTAACCTACAAAGACAAAATATATGTTTATAAAGTTATATCTCACCAAATAGTATCTCCAAATGATGTTTCGGTTTTGAACACTGTTCCAGGACAACTAGCTACTGCCACTTTAATTACCTGTGACCCTCCTGGTACTAGCATCAATCGATTAGTTGTCGTTGGACAGCAAATCAGTCCAAACCCAAATTCTAACACCACCGCACCAATTAGTAGCATTAATTATCAGACACCGAGTACTTTGCCTGGCAATGGCCCTAGTTTATTCTCCGAAACATTCAAATCAATTACCAATAAAATAATTGGCATCGTTATTCTTGTTATTATATTAATTATTGTCGTTCGTTGGTTATACAAATTTAAAAACGAATACTAAGATTACGGAGCTAGCATTGATGTCTGAGTTAACGATGTGACGTTATTCTTGGTGCTAATAGTATAAATATACTGATAGGACACGTCAAAAAATGGGAGATAAGTAGGGTCAGCTGGCATTAATACGTGTAGATTAGCCATATCGTAATCAAAGACGATTAAATTATTATTAGTGACATAAGTCAAACGATCGCCATCCATCCATGATGCCGTAGCTTGAGGTGATTGCAACTGATAAGGAACAATATAATTGTAAGCATAACCACTTTCAATATTATAAACTGCAAAATGATTAGCATTCTCAACCATAATAAATTGAGCGTTGTCTGAAAAACTAATATAGTTTGGATTAGGCACCAATAAAACTTGAATCGGGGCAGGGACATAACTTGGGTTATTATTAATCTGGCCAATCGGATCTTGATAAATAAAAACCTTTGAATCATCACTTGCTCCAATCACAACATACGGTGTCGAATTATAAGTGGTTAAATCCAATAAATATTGGGGAGATGGAGCAAGTGTTTTAATAATATAGGTATTACTACCGACTCGCTCATTAACTACCACTCTGCCACTCGGGGCATTTAAACTTGTAACGTACAAGATATTATTGTTACTGCCATAAGTTTTATAGGCCAAAACTTGAGAAAGGCTAAAATTTATCACCAATGGGGCAGATAAATTAACCGAATCTAAAACTTGAGACTGACTGTTGTATAGATCGTATTGATCATATTGGTTATTTAAAAGTGACAGGCTATTAAAAGATATGTTATTAAATGTCTTGGTTAGATTAACACTTTTAGATCCATTAGTAATATCAACTAGAATAAATTCCTCTGAACCATCGTAGATGTGTTTTAAAACTAAATGCTGATTATCGCTTGACCATTGTACTAACTGCCAACTCTGTGAAGAAGTAGCAGTAGATAAGATTGACGTTGGAATAGTAATAAGCGTTGGAGGATTCAAAGGATTGTTTAAGTCATAAATATAAAACTCATTAAATTGACTCGGGTCTTGAACTACCAACCAGTGTCGATCTAAACTTTCGGTAGCAAAACCAGGTGGAGAAACATAATTTGCAATTTTGTTAGTAATTAAATGGGCTGGAAATAAAAAAGGATAATCAAATCTTTCTACTAGACCACCATTGACGATTATATTTCTTTGCCAAGGCAAGTAACCAGATTTAATAATTTTAACTGAATAATTGCCAGCCGGTAATAACATGCTGGTATTGGTTTGGGAACTTTGTAGCTTATTATTGATATATATATTTGCTGGATTAGGTTGAGATGAAAAGAATAATAAACCGTTTTGGATGACATTACCATTTTTACTATATCCAAAACCTTCGGTAATATAAAATAGAATAATTGTCGTTAATATGACTAATATAGTCATTAAAAAATAACCGACATAAAGTGTTATTTTCTCACGACGTTTTTTAATCGGATTGATATAATCCATATTCTAATTATTTATTTCTTGATATTATCATATATAATATACATTATCTGACTACTTAAACCGAATAACAAGTAATTTAAGATAAAAAAAGATATTTTATAAATGAATCAAGACAAAAACTTAACCACTACATCAAATTATCGGAATCGTAATTCCAAAATTAATCGAGATATAACGGCTCATCGACCGACTAAAGCTCAAACTCTTCGACGAGATATTGTTAAAAAACCATCCACCAAATTTAACCCATCTCTTAATCTAAAGATACAATCAGTCTTAAGATCAAATCCTATCCCCGATATCAAGAAGACTCCGTATGTATCACGTATTAATCATGATCGTTTATATCACGCAAAAGCAACCACTAAATCAAACCAAATTAAGAAATTTAATTCAATTCAAAAGGCTACTAGCGTTGAGCCAATATTTCAGACGCCTTCGGCTCCAAAAAACAAGCTAAATGCCGAACTTAAAACCGTACCGTCATTCTCAAAAAAAAATTCTATATTTGAAAAAGCTATTGAAAATGCAACTTCTCATCAGCAGATTTTTCAACCCGTCCAAAGTCAAAAAATTAAAAATAACTTTTCTTTAAAATATAAACTACTGATTGCAACTACGTTAGCAATTTTGATCACGGTCGGATTTCTAACCTATCAAAATCTACCAATCAATAACTCCTATTTAAACTCAGAACTTACTAATTTCATTACCAAAATGCCAACCTACCAAATTCCTGGTTTTTATAACGCCACGACTTATAAACAATTTGGGTTATACAGTGTAACTTTTCTGAGCCATACCGACCAAAGAAAATATCAACTTACGGAATCACCAGTATCGTCAAATATAAAAGCCCAAATACTTAAATATGTAACAACTACTTACCATAATAATTATCAAACCTTTACTATATCCAACATAACTGTCTACATATCTAGTAACAATTCAGCCACTTGGATCAAAAATAATTTATGGTATAAATTATCAAATTTTAATAATACTTTAACAATTAACCAAATCTTTAAAATTGTTAAAAGTAGCTAAAATATAGTCGAATCTTAATTCAATCATCTATAATAAAATAATGAGTACTATTAGAACCAGATTCGCCCCCAGCCCGACTGGCTTTATGCATGTTGGTGGAGCTAGAACAGCATTATTTGCCTGGTTAATTGCTAGACAAGCCGGGGGACAATTTATTTTACGTATCGAGGACACTGATCAGGCTAGATTAGTTAGTCAGTCAGTGGATCATATAATCAAAACATTATCTGTTTTAGGTATTGATTATGATGAAGGACCAGATAAAAATGGACCTTACGGTCCATATACTCAAAGTCAACGATTAGATATCTATCATAGCTGGGCAAAAAAATTAATCGATCAAGGAAGAGCTTATACCGACCCTTATTCTAAAGAAGAAATCGATAATTTTAAATTACAAGCTAAAAAGGATAAAAAGTTATTCTTGTATCGAGATATTCGACCCGATAAACCGATAAAATGGCAAATCGGATTACCACTGAGATTTTTATCAGACCCCAAACAATATACTTGGCAAGACGCTGTTATGGGCGAGCTGTCGGCAGGCTCTGAAGCCATTGACGACTTCATTTTAATTAAATCAGATGGATACCCAACCTATAACTTTGGTCATATCATTGATGATTATTTAATGAGATGCACCCATGTTATTAGATCTCAGGAATTTATCGCCTCTACGCCTAAATTTCTAAATTTGTATGAGGCACTTAATATCGAAAAACCTATTCTAGCCACATTGCCCCCAATTTTAAATAATGACGGTAAGAAAAAATTAAGTAAAAGAGACGGGGCTAAAGATATTTTAGAATATATTAATCAAGGTTATCTGCCAGAAACTATCATTAATTTTTTAGCTAGCCTAGGCTGGAATGATGGTACAGTCAAAGAAATATTTTCAATCGATGAGCTCATTTCTTCTTTTAGTCTAAAGAGGGTCCAAAAAGCTGGGGCTATTTTTGATGAAAATCGTCTTAAATGGATGAATGGTTACTACATTAGACAGCTTGATCAACAAACGCTTTATCAAAAAATGTTACCATTCTGGCCCGAAGAAGCCAAAAACTATGACGAACAATATAAACAAAAAATTTTAAATATATTGCAAGATCGTTTAAAATTTGGTCAGGAATTAAAAGATTTATCTATTTTCTTTTTTGAAGATCAACCAATTAATTTGGATTTGATAAACAATAATAAACTTCTCTCTAAACTAGGTTCTGATCAACTTGTTAATTTACTACAAAATAGCTATAACGAACTATCAAAAACTGAATTTAATGTTGATCAACTTGTCATAAATTTAAATCAATTATTAGATCAAACCAACCAAAAACCAAGCATACTATTTAGCCTAATTAGAATTGCTATTACTCAGGTCCAATCAAGTCCAGGACTAGCCGATACGATGGAAATTTTAGGCCAACAAAAGACTCTAAGAAGAATCCAAGAGACAATTTCGGCTTTAGAAAATAAGCTCTAGTATTAATAAATAATATATTGCTATACTATAAACTATGCCAGATAGTAATTCTCGCTACGATAAATATAAATCATCGAGTTTTCGATCCATATCGCATTCAGACTCAGACTTTATAACACCCGAGGAAGCAGCCGTAGCAGATAATCTAGACGACGAAATTGACGATAAAGTTGAAATTGCAACAAAAATGCCTAATAAAAAATCAACAAAAATATCTAGACTTATAAAATGGCTTAAACAACACAAAATTGTCGATACAGCTATTGTGATTCTTATTGTAATTATCGGTCTATCAATTTACGCCTTAACTTTGCATTCTTCAACTAAAATAATAAAAAATCAACAAATCACAACTCATAAAACTACTACACCTCTCAAGCCTAAATCTAATTTAGTGCCATCCAATTTAACAGGTTTAATGGTAAATCCAAGCTTTAACAAATTACCCGTAACAGGGGTAATGATTGAAAACAGCCTTTTTGCTAGACCGCAATCAGGGCTTGGATCAGCCGGGGTTGTCTTTGAAGCATTAGCAGAAGGTGGTATTAGTCGCTTCTTAGCTCTTTATCAAGACACTCAGCCAAATAATGTTGGTCCGATCCGTAGTGCTAGGCCTTATTATATATCTTGGGATTTAGGATTTGATGCTCCGTATGCTCATGTAGGTGGTAGTCCAGAAGCCTTAACGGATATTACTAATTGGAACGTAAAAGATTTAAATCAATTTTATAATGGTAATTACTTTCATCGCATTACGACTCGTCAAGCACCGCATAACGTTTATACTGCTATTGCCACCCTTAACCAACTAGAAACAATCGATGGATACACTTCATCTACCTTTACTTCTTGGACTCGAAAAGCCGATTCTCCCTTAAAAGTACCCAACGCCAGAGTTATAAATTTCTATCTTTCTAGCCCAGATTATAATGTTAGTTACACCTATAATCCCGCTACCAACAGTTATCTTCGAGACGAAGGTGGAGCACCTCAAATCGATGCCAACACTAATCAACAAATTAGTCCAAAAGTAGTAATCGCAATTATTGTGCCATATAGTCTAGAAGCCGATCAATATCATCTCGTATACCAAACCATCGGCAGTGGAGCAGCTTATGTTTTTCAAGATGGAGGCGTTACAATCGGTCAATGGTCAAAATCCAGTAATAACGCCCAGATTTTATTTACCAATTCAAAGGGTCAACCGTTGGCGCTTAATGCTGGGCAAACCTGGATTACAGCTCTTGGTGACGCTAATAGTGTATCTTACACTCCCTAAACATGAACGACCTAAAAAAACTTAGCCGACAATTTTGGATTGACAATTTTATTACTGTTAGTATTATCGACATATTTATTTTCAGTCTATTCGCTATAACTTTATCCAAAAAAATTCTTCCTAGCCATGATCTATATTTATTGGTCGGGATAATAATATTGTCCAGTAATATGTTGATTTCGAAATTTCAAATTCAATCCATATTAATGCCATTCAAAACCATCTGGCAAATTATTGTTCATCTAGATAGTAGCACCGATTTACCTATGCCTAAAATTAACCAATTAAAATATGGTAAAGATATAGTTAAGAATTTAAATGATCAAATAGCTCAACTGGCTGGCATGACAAGGGCTCAAAATAAAGACACATTATTACAGCAAGCTAATTTAAAAAATAATTTTATTGCCAAAAATTTACCTTTACCTTTTTTAGCAAGTGATAAGAATGAAAATATTATTTATGCCAATGAAGCATTTGCCGAATATATTGGACTTGCTGATGACGATATTATAGGTAAAAACCTCTATGGTGTTCTAGATATGTCATTTTTAACAGAGAATACCCTCGATAATTGGCTAAAACATGCTCGGGATAATAAAGTTGTTGCCAGCCAAAACTGGGAACGCGTTAAATTATCTGTTAATGACAACCACCCAACTCATCAATTTGATTTATCAGCATACTATAATCGCGATAATCCCGAAGGAATTGAGACAATTCTAGTTTTATTTGATCACTCAAAACAATATTCACAAGATGATCAATCAATCGGATTCGTTGCTTTAGCTGTTCATGAGCTTAGAACCCCCTTAACTCTGCTAAGAGGATATATCGAGGTCTTGGAAGAAGAATTAAAGCCTTCTCTAAACCCCCAGCTATTAAATTTTTTGGATAAAATGGATGCCACCGCTCAACAATTAACCGCTTTTATTAATAACATCTTGAACGTTGCTCGAGTTGATGATGATCAGTTAGAATTAAAACTTCAAAAAGAAAACTGGGCTGAAATACTTGAAAGTGCTATCAACGATATTAAACTTAGAGCCCAAGTTAGAGGTATAACCATCAAGTACCATATTGATCCGGATTTACCACTTGTCGGGGTTGATCGAATTAGTATCTATGAGGTTATTTCAAATATCATTGACAACGCCATTAAATACAGTGGAAAAAGTAATGTTATTAACATCCGTAGCTATTTAAATCAACAAAACTTAGTAGAAACCTCTATAGAAGATCATGGTTTAGGAATTAATACCAACATTTTACCTAATTTATTTTCAAAATATTATCGAGATCATCATAACAGAGCTCAAATCGGTGGTACTGGTCTAGGCCTTTATTTATCTAAAGCTATTGTTTCTGCACATGGAGGGAATATTTGGATTACTTCAAAAATAAACGTAGGAACCACCTTATATTTTACGCTCATACCCTACGATAACTTGTCCGCCGAAATAAAGAGTAATGACTTAAACCAAATAACTAAAACAGCTCATGGTTGGATTAAAAATCATTCATTATATCGAAGATAATTATTTAATACGTTTTAATTATGCTAAATTAAGTATATGCAAAATAATTCTCCAGCTAAAAAAATTCTTATTATTGAAGATGAAGTATTTATTAGTGAATTATATACTCGAGCTTTAAATAGGGCAGGTTATCAAACAGATTGTATCATCGATGGGGTAAAAGCACTCAAGAAAGCTCAGGAAAATAATTACGATATTATTTTACTCGATTTGATGATACCAAACTTAACTGGTATTGAAATTTTGCGGAAATTAAAAGATCCCAATATTACACCCAATTTTACGAGTAAGATAATAGTAGCGACTAACCTAGAAGAGAGGGATAAAGTTAGAAAAGATATTGAACAACAAGCTGACGGCTATATTGTAAAAGCCGAACTAACCCCATCTCAATTAGTTGATTTCATCCGTACAATTCAATAGATAACTTTATGATCGTTCAAAAACTTATCCAACAATATCCGATTATTTCTGATCAAATGTCCGTCGATAGGTTAACCACAATATTATTGTATTTAGAAAAGATTTTAGAACAAAACATAGCGGGAGATATCACTGAATTCGGTTGTTATATTGGCACGACGAGTTTATTTATTAGACGAATGTTAAATAATTTTCCAATTAATAAAGATACAAAATTCTATGTTTATGATTCATTCGATGGGTTACCAGATAAAGTATCGCAAGATATTTCACCAATTGGTCAAGAATTTAAAAAAGGTGAATTAAAAATTAGTAAAAAAAGCTTAATAAATGAGTTTAAAAAAGCTAATTTAATACCGCCCATTATTGAAAAGAATTGGTTCTCTAATATCCCAGATAACGCTTTACCTCAATTAATCGCCTTTGCGTATTTAGATAGTGATTTTTATAATTCCGTCAGCGACAGTTTAAAAATAGTTTGGCCAAGGTTAAGTATTAATGGCCAAATTATCATTGACGACTATAACCGAGAAGCTCTTCCTGGGGTAGATAAAGCGATTAATGACTTCTTTTTTAAATCGAAATTAAATTTTAATTTAAAAACAATTAATCATTTAGCTTTAATTACTAAAATAAACTAATTATGAAAATAAATCTTATAACTATCGGAAAACCAAAACTAGATTATGCTAAAATCGGTTTCGATTTATACTTAAAACGACTTAAATATTATCATGAAGTCAATCTGATTATTATTAATGATTCTAAGGCAAATGAAAAATCTATTCAAAAAATAGTCAATAACAAGTTTTTGATTGTCCTAGATATAAAAGGGCAAATATTGTCATCAGATCAGTTAGCGAAAATGCTAATCAAATTTGAATATCAGCAAAAAGAAATTTATTTCATTATTGGTGGACCAAACGGATTGCCACCTTCTATTATTAATCAAGCCCAATTTAAATGGAGTTTGAGTAATTTAACTTTTCCTCATGATATGGCAATAATTTTAGTCACCGAAGCCTTATTTAGAGCCTCAACGATAAATCTAAATTTACCCTATCACAAATAATTAGATCGGTTTATCTTTAACTCCAATTAAAAATCCAACTAAACCAGCTACCAAATGTAAAATTAACCAAGTTATAACAATCCATACATATTGCCAAAAACTCAATGTCACAATTGCCGTGCTCGCTACTAGGCCACCAATAATATAATCTATCTGGTCAAAGGGAAATAAACTTTTACCTGGCAATATATTCAACTGACGTTTAAAAAAACTTTCAATAATATCACCACCCAATGCACCTAAACCAAACAGAAATCCTAAACCAAAAATAGATAAATGATTATAAGCAATTCCGTTAGAAACAGACTTAAAAAAACTGATATGATCATACAGAATAACCTGAAGCCATAAAACAAAAATTGCGATTATAATGCCGCTAAAAAGCCCGCGCCATGTTTTATGACTACCGAATAAGGGTATAGATCTAAATTTAATACCACCATCAATTGGCTGATTATAATTTTTTAAGATAGGTACTCTTGTTACCAAAACTGGTACCATATTTGCAAAACCAGCAGGCAAAAAAAACCAAGCAGCAAATAAAATATCCCTAACCATTATTATCCAGACTCCGCCATCTATTAATCGTCGGATATAGCCTAGCCATTACTCCAGCATAATGACCATTATATTTTGGCGATTTTAATATTGTAACGATATTATCTTTTGAAGGTTTTAAGTTAACATAGGTCTTAGTTAGTCCAAAACCAATTTTTCCATGAGCATCACTGCTGGCACAATATGAGATAGAGTTTTTTATCGCCCATTGTCTAATATACTGCTTATTCATAAAATTAAAACTTCGACTATTATAACATTCAATTATGTCTATCTCTTTAATAATTAATACAATGTCTTCCTTTTTTAAACCATGTCTAAAGTTATCAAAGGGATGAGGAATATAAACAATCCCATTTTGTTGACGGATGGCTTGAATAGTATCAATCAAAGATAAACCAGATTCTATTTTCGACTCTAAAAATAATCCAATAATCTCACCGGATTTAGTTAAAATCTCTTCACCAATAATAATATTTTCGGGTAATTTTTCTTTAGCTTCTTTAGCAAAACTAATATTATTATGGTCAGTTATCGCCACGAAATCTAACATACCGCTAGAGATAACTCTTTCATAATCTTCAATTGTTAATGAACCATCTCTAGAGGCAATAGAATGAGTATGTAGATCAAGTTTATACATCTAAATTCAAGTCAACTGATTACTTATCTTTAATAAACGAGAGATAGCAGTCGTTGCTGCGAAAATAGCAATAAATATCACCGCTAGACTCAGTTGGTTCAGTATTAATCCTAAGATCAAAACGACCATTCTAACTTCAAAACTTAGTAAACCACCGCCAAATAAACGATTTAATTCCTGGTGTTTTAATGATTTATTGCTGTAACTAATAGCTGCCTCACCCTTAGCCTTAACATAGCTAACAGACATTGAAAATCCTAAAGCTAAAACTGTCATCACTACTATAAAAGGACTAGCCGTCTGGACTAGCTGGTAGGCAACTCCAGCAAACAAAAATACTTCCTTAAATCGATCAGTACTTGCATCGAGTAACATACCACGAGCTGAATCTTTCTTTTGTATACGAGCTAACTCGCCATCTAGAGTATCAAATAATCCGAAAACTATTAAAAGCACTGCTGCTAAAATATTAGCCCGATCAGCAATTAGAAAGGCAATGGGTATATGCATGATAAAACCAACATACGTTACCATATTAGGTGTTAAACGATCTCCGAATATATGATTTAAATAAAATGCTACCCGATGCATGAACGACCGTATTATCAAACGTATATTTATCTTAGTCTTATACTTCTTAACAAACATCTTAATAATTGTAACATTTTTAGCGGTCCATTAAATAATACTTAAGTTAAAGAGGTTTAATAGATTTAGAAAAATCTGTATTGTCTAAAAAGGATTTATATTAAAAGGTATTCAACAGACAGTGTGAAATTGACTACAATCTAATAGATTATACTGTTTGCTTTAAAATACTTATGTTATAAAATATACTTGCAATATATAAAACATTGTGTGATACTTCCGGCAATAAACGGAGTCGATAAATGAAACGTTTAAAAAAATATAGTTTGATTCTTTTAACAACAATCTTTACTACCATTTTATCAGTTCAACCAGTATTCGCCACAACCGCCAACATATCATCAATCAATAATTTTTTAACAAGTATCATTCAAGCCATTGCAGGATTAGCCGGTCTCATTGCGACCGGTTTTTTTGTTGTAGGCGGTTTTATCTATATAACTAGTACCGGCAATCCAATTAAGTTAGAAAAGGCAAAAAGAACATTAATATTTTCGAGCTTAGGTCTAGCAATTACGATTGCAGCTTTTGTTCTATCTAACATAATCACCCAACTCGCTACTAAGGCATTCGGAAATTAACTGTAATGACTCATTTTATTACCACCACAACGTTCCAGGTGGTAAGTATTCTTGTTGTATCTAAAAATATTTCTCATTTATTTTTACCAATTTTTAACATTTTAGTTAGTTTAAGTGGAGTTGTCACGACCTTCTTTTTAGTTCAAGCCGGCATCACTTATATGACCAGTTCTGGACAACCAGAAAAGATAATTCATGCTAAAAAAATAATTCGGAATTCAATCATTGGTTTAATACTGATTATTAGTGCCGGCATAATCGCCAACATTCTTCTTAATACTTATTCATTACCTTCACCAAACAGCTTATCTCATGTTCCAATCTTGAATCAAATTAATCCTTCGCCAACATCCAGCGGGATAGTCACAATAATTATCGACGCTATTATGGGTCTACTGCGCAATATTATAGTCTCTATTGCGACACCGTTTATTAACAGTCTGTCATATTTTACTCATGGCACTCCTTTAATGGCTTCAAATACAGCTATCTTTAATATCTGGCTAATCACTTCCGGAATTGCTGATTCATTATTCCTGATTGTTATTGCTTTACTTGGATTTCATATCATAGGCAGTGTTTCATTAGGATTCGCTGAAGTTGATCTCAAACAATTACTGCCTCAAATCGTCATAACATTTCTGTTCATTAATAGCTCCATTTTTATAATTGATACTGTTATAGATTTATCTAATATGATGATTCAAGCTCTTTATAATAGTTTTCCATCGATAACAGTCTGGAATGTACTTATCGATGTATCTAAACAGTCCTCTCATCTCGGATTAGCAGCATTATTTATTCTAATTATTTTTGTAATATTAAGTGTTATTTTATTAATTTATTATGTAATGAGATTAGTAGTTTTATATTTAGGGGCAATATTATCACCAT
>JAJZCO010000063.1 GCA_021846095.1 bacterium
ATTGCAGATGGTGGTTTAATCGATGGCTAAAAAATATTTCATTGACGTTAGGGAGCAACATGAGTTTAACGATGGTCATGTCGAGGGGGCTTTGAATTTTCCGCTATCTCGATTGACATCTGTGCCGCATTTATTGCTCCAAGAAGTGCCACTAGATGATGAATTAGAAGTAATTGTTTATTGTAAGAGTGGAAGCCGATCTAGCCTAGCCATCTCAATTATGAAAAATTTAGGTTATCAGAAATTAACCAATGGCATTAATCGACAAAATATAGAAAATCTCTACTTTTAATCCAAATTATAGCCAATATCTCCTAAGTGTTGTATTTTATTCAGCTTATGGTATTATTTAGGTATTATTCTAGTAATAAAAAATAAAAATCGAATTTAGGAGATAAAAATGAAAATACGAAATCCGGTATTAGTTTATGTTTATGGATTAATAACTTTAGGGGTATATTACTGTTATTGGTATGTTAAAACTAAAGATGAACTTAATAAATCAGTCAATGCTAAGATTCCATCTGCTTGGACATGGTTAATCCCGTTCTATATTATTTATTGGATTTGGCTGTATTCTAAAGGAGTCGCGACATATACTAAAAATCAGCTTAGCCCGGGATTATGTTTTGTGTTCTTATTTGTGTTTGGTGGTATTGGCCAAGCTATCATTCAGGATAGTTATAATAAAGTCTTGATACCTAATAATTCTGATGCTATGACTAATTTTAACCCAGCTGTTGATATGGGCCAGATGGTAGCTAATAATGTAGCTGCAACAAATACTGGTTATAACCAAATTAATAATTCAAACCAACCAATTGAAAATAATAATGTTGTATCTATGCCAAATCCTGTATCAGATACCATGGCTTTAAATACTGAACCTATTATTAATTCTGAAGTAAACCCAGTAGACACTAGTTTTCCTATAACGCCTAGTTTAGATTCTTCGCCAAACGTTGCAACTGAGTCAAGTAGTCTAGGTCTTGATATATCAAGTCCAAACCCATTATCAAACGAGATTACGACAAGTCAAGATGGATTGATTTCGAATCTGCCTGAAGGTAGTAGTCTGGAAGAACCTGAAATTAATAATCAAACCCCAAATCTTAATTAAGATTTTCTCCGAGTATTTTAGTTATTACCTTAGAGATTTTTTTGCCATTATGTCTAATTAGCGTTCGAGCTATTAAATCGACTGGATTTTGAATTTTTATTTCATTTGATAAAAAATTACCAGCAATTAATTTTGCTTTAACATCTTGAAGGTTTTTAAGGTCAATTTTTACCGGATGTTCATCTTCCTTGGCATAGCTTTTAAGAATTATATTTGTGGGAAGCTTGGTATTGTAAAGAACATAGTCTAATCGAGATTTTCCTAAATATTTTTCAAATATATCAATGTAGTCTTTAACGGACCAATTATCGGTTTGACCAGGTTTGGTAACTAAATTGGTAACTAAAATAATTTTAGCTTTACTATTTTTAATTATTTTTGCGACATTATCTACTGTTAAAATCGGCAATAATGAGCTGAATAGATTACCTGGCGCAATAACAATAATATTTGCTTGATTTATAGCTTGACGAGCTAAAGGATTGATGGTGGTTTTGGGTTGATGGTATAACGTGACTGATTTGTTTATAAAACGATGGTTTGTAATATTTTTTTCACCACAAATTACAGATATACCATCTTTTAAATAAAGTGTATGGTGATCTAAGGTAATCGGTATAACCCGTCCTTTAATCTGAAGTATTTTAGATGATATTTCGATCGCCTTAGCAAAATTATCAAACTTTAAACTTAGTCCAGAAAGAATAATATTGCCAAGTGATTGGCCTTTTAATGACCCAGATTCAAACCGATAATTAAACAATTCACGAATTTCGGGATCAGTACTGAGGGCTACCAGGCATTGTCTAATATCCCCTGGAGGTAAGACACCTAGTTCATCGTGCAATATACCGGTTGATCCACCATTGTCACTCATATTAACTATTGCCGATATATTTATTGGTAGGTTTTTTAAATCCTTTAATAAAGTGTAACTACCGGTTCCGCCACCAATAATAACAACTTTTGGTTTGTTTGGCATGGTAATATTCTATCACGCCTAGCAGTCTGTTTTAGGGGTTTATTTCAATTGTTTGAGCCGTGAAAGTATTGTTGTTGTACTGGCCTGTTATTATCACAGTGTCATTAACAGCTATAGTCGTGCCACCAACATACTGGGTCGAGCTATTAATAGTGACGTTATTAGTTGTACCGTTACCAACGACTGTGATGGTATTACCATTTTTAGCTGTTATTACGCCTTGTAATGAAGCTGAATTAACATTTAAATTTGAATTATAACTATTAGTTTGTAACATCGGTTCAGCCGATATATTTGATGCAATAAATCCGTGTCGTCTCATCCTCATAAAATTAGATGAAAAGCGCCCAGCTCCGAATCCGCAACTAAAACTTATAAACATTAGTATTAATACGATTAATAATCCTAATATTAATTTATGTTTTGAGCTGTGCCAATGGTTAGCTTGATGATGTTCGCAATTATCTTGATGGTTGTTATTATCATTATTTTCTTGGACCATAAAGAGACCCCTTCGTTAGAATAATTTATATACCTTTAATTTAGTACAATATTCTGATTAATGGCTGAAAAAATTGACAATTATATCTTTAAATTTAATTTAACTAAATAAATAATATATTTTAGTGGTACATTTATAAACAGCATTTGGGCCAGTCAGTTATTATAAAGTTAGATTTGATTAGACGTAATAAATCAAGTCAGACAAATATCAAGTCAGCTTAATTGATTTATTATATGTTATCTGCTCGTGAGACTATATTCGTATCATTTTTATCTAGAATTTTGATGATTAATCAATCCTAATCTGCAGTGAGCTAGTAGTAAAAATTTAAACAAAATATTACAGACTAATTAAATATCTAATCTCCATGGTTCGATTTAAGGGTAATTGATAAAATTCACTAGTCGAAGTCGCGTTTTTTGCCATAAATACATAAATTGCTTTTCTCCACCAGGACATATTATGTCGTTTTGATGGTACAATTTCACTTAAAGATATAAAATATGATGCCGCGGATAGGTTAGTATTAATCTCTTCGCTTGAGTACTCAATTTTTTCCAGTGCTTCCGGTATATTAATATGATCATGAAAACCGTATTTTAAATTAACGTGGCTGATACCATCATTTTCATAGCCTAGATTATTGATTACAGCTCTATCTTGGCTGGTTACGTGTGATTGATTAATTATTTCAACCGAAACAATAATAACTTTTTGATGAAGTTCATTAAGTTCGTTTAAGATTGCGTGCAAAGCTAAAGGAGCTAAATCGGTGTGATGTCCAATAAAAACACCAACACCGGGGATTCTTTTAATACTTGGTTTTTGAGTATGTATTTTTTCAATAAAATCTTGCAACGGACCTTCTAAGGCTCTCCGTTCTCTAACGATGATAACTTGTCCTTTAATCCATGTTAAGATAAGTTCAAAAATAATTAAGCTTATTATTATTGGGATATAACCGCCCAGAAAAAATTTTGATAGATTAGAGACAACGAATAATAAATCTAAGGGAAGTAAAATGAGGCTAATTAATAATAATTTATATTTTGATCGGTGAAGAGCTTTTGATATGAGGACTAAATATAAATCAATCGGGTGGTC
>JAJZCO010000064.1 GCA_021846095.1 bacterium
ATCTTACTCAATTCTGTATTTTGGACAAATACTTTTTCAGGTTGGGTAGGTAAAGGATTGATTGTATCGTTACTGCTTTCTGGACTAAATATATTAATTGGTTTGTTTGCAGGATATTTATTCTCATATAAAAACTTAGCAAACTCAAAATCAAAATATATAGCTTACATAGGGTTTATATCTTTTATTATTTTAGATATATTTTTGAATCTTTTTATTATAAATAGACGAGCAGTTTTAGAAACAAACGGAACAAATGACATTATTTTTTCAGTAATAATGTTCTCAGTGGGGTTAGCTTTCTGTTTATTCTCATCCATGAAAGGTTATAGGGTTTTAGGCTCGATACCAGGTTATATGACAATAGCTAAAGAATATACAAAGGCAGTGGATGAAATTACTAATTTAAATAATAAATTACTTCACTCAGTAACTAAGAAAGTAAATGATGAGAAAGATTTAAGGTTAAGTATTCTTAGGCATTTTCAAGACTCAAAAGTAGCATTGAAAAAGCTGTCCGGGTTGTTTTCTAATATTAAATTTCACTATATAAATAATCTCAATCATTTGTCAGTGATTTTACAAAGATGTGTAAATGCTTACAGGCAAAATAATATTTCAGTGAAACCGAAAGGAGTAAAGAGTCCAGATTGGTTCAATGATCCAATTAATAAATATGAAATGGATAACTCAATTTTTGATGAAATTGAAAGAAAAATAGACATATTAACAACAGAAATTGATGAATTTATAAATCATTACACTTCAATAATTTCCAATGAAAGCCTAGAGCTGACAAATCTTTTAACACAATATATAAATTTAAACTTTAAAGATTTTTTAAATAATTGTGAAACAAATGCACTTCAAAAATATAATACGCAAAATATTGGTATTGGAAATAAAGGTAAAACATCGTTTTAACACAATGCCATAAATTTAGAAATAAGGGAAAATGATGCAAACTAAAACAGTAATTAAATTTGCATTTTCTGGGCTTTTTATTCTGGTCTTAATAGGTTTTTTGATTTATTCAACCTTTAAGCGTACGAGCTGTGAAGATAGCAAGTCTACGATTTTAGTTCTTGTTGACTATACCGATCCTATTGGAAGCAAAGCGATTGCAGTTATAAAAAATAAAGTATGGAATGAAATCGAATCTGCTCCTAATTTTACAAAAATTATACTAAAACCAATAATTGATAGAGATAAGGTTGCTGATACCGATTCAAAATATTTTTGTAGTGGAGAAAAGCCAAGTATAAGCTCTGGGCTTTCAGGACCTACGAAAGAAATTACAGAAAGATGGGAGGTATTAAAAAATAATGTTTGTGGCTTTACAAAATATAAAAATGTAGATTGCGGAGATCCATCAAGAAAAAATTCGTTCTTTGAAATGAAATTGCCCAAATCTGATTCATCTCCAATTATGGAACAGACAATTGATAATGTTAGGGAATATATTGTTGGAAAGTCGTATTGGAATTTAATAATTGCATCAGACTGGAGACAATTTACGCCAAATAAAGTTAATTTCCAGACAAACAAGTGTGACTCATCTGTAAATTTCATTAAAACTTTGTTGTTAAACCCAAGAGAGAAATTTTTTGACTCAAATGGAGAAATAACAAATCTATTTATTTTAAGATCAGATATGACCCAAAATGAAGCGAACTGTTTGGAAGAGGTTGGGAAAAAATTTTTTGGAAGTCTAATATATAGTGGTGAAAAACTACCAAATTTCATTACCGTAAGATTACCAATAACATACTCAAGTGATTTTCCCTCTAAGTGATCACAAATATAGTTAAGATTTAAATTATATAAATTAGAGATTATTAATGGACAATAAAAAATTCATATTATTTTTAATGCTTAATCTTTTTTGGATTATTTTAAGTACAAGTCCTTTACTGCAAAATATTATTTCACCAAGATTGATTGTAATACCCTGCATTTTTACATTAATTCTTTATCATTTTACTTTATACAATAAAAAGGGTTTTTTATCTCAAAGAGAAATTGATTCAGTCTATTTTCTAGGTTTTTTAATTACACTAATGCTGTTGGCAGCTTCAGCTTATACATTCACAAATATCACACAGAGTAATGATTTACTAAGAAAAACTATAGGCTCACAATTTGCGTTAGGCCTTATTGCTACCGGTTATGGTTTATTTGGCAGGGTAACGCTTTTAAATAAACAAGAACCGACTGATAAGTTGAATTCGGAAATAGATGAACAAATAAATTTAATTGAAAAACTTGGGAATAGATTAGATGAATTATCTAATAAATATGACAATTTTATAGAGAAGAATTTATCTTCACTTAGAGATAATAACGAAAAGTACACAAATAGTTTTTTTGAGGATATTACAGGAACTATAAAACCATATATTTCAGAGCTGAAAGAAACAATATTAAGTATAAATAAAACTGTAAAAGGTCTAAAAATTGAAGGCTTAGAAGTTGCTACCCATACATTAATTGAGTTTGATAGCGTAATTAATAATACTAGTAGTCACTTGAAGACTTATGAAGATACATTAAAACGCTCAATAAATAGTAATGAAGTTACTGCGAAAACATATATAAATCTGAATGAAAGCATAGCTAAGGTAAATAACGAGTTTGATACCTTGACGAATAATATTATTCAATTTAAGAATACAGTAAATACAATCGATTTATCATCAAGCGGATTAAATAAGAACAACTTAGATACATTATATTTGGATATTAAAACTAGTAGTGATGAGGTTGTTAGTAAAATAAATGACTATAAGGTTAAATATCAAAGTACTTTAGAAGAGCAATCTAATAAAATTTCAGAAGAAATCCATATTTTAAATACAGCAACCAATCTTTTGAGTAACTCATTAACTAGTCTAGCAAGAAAAATAGAAAATGCTTTATCGAAAGTATAAAGATTATCATGATTTTTAACAAACATAATTCAGACGATCCAATAATATACTTTACCTTGATTGATTTTTTAATTCAGTTATTATTTTTTGGTTTGTTTGTGTATGTAGTTATTAATTATCCGTCAGATTCAAATAAAGATTCCCCTCCAGATTGGTCCACAAAGGCTATTTATTATCCGTTTTTAAGAAGTTTAACCCCTTACATAAACGCAAATGAGGTTGAGGAAATAAGGGAATTACTTATTAAAATTCAAGAAAAAGGAAAACTCAAAGAATTCCTAAATTTTATTGAAAAATATAAAGATCCATATGGAATAATCAGAACATGCTTAAAGGATCCTAATTCATGTGCAAAATTATCAGCGCTAAACGATTTTGAAAGAAACAGATTTGTTAATGGGTATGGAAAAAAGCCATGCTTACTTAACGGTGAATATAAAGAAAATAGCTTATTAACAGTTGATGCTTATAACGATAAATTGATTGTAATTAGTTTAAATCATAAAGAAATTAATTTATTAAAAAATATTCATTTACATATTACAGAGAATCAAATTATTAAAAGAGATGAAATTGTTGATATATTTAAACCTCTCTTTAATAAAGAATGCACATATTTTATAAATTACAATCAGAAAGGTGATTCAGAATCTATTAGACATCTGGTTGAAATAAATGTTATTCCTCATATCTCTAGAAATCTCAGTAAATAATATGAAAGAATTAGAAAATACTTGTATGAG
>JAJZCO010000065.1 GCA_021846095.1 bacterium
ATGATCAAGTATATCTTTAATAGATTTTGTAAGTTTAATTGGAGACGGAAACTCAAATATTTCAGACTTATTCTTATCTTTAAAACCTACAATATATATACGTTCGCGGTTTTGTGGGACATTTCCATAATCCATACTGTTTAAAACTTTATATTTTATATGATAACCTAATTGAGTGAGTGATTCCTCAATTACTTTAAATGTATTTCCATTGTCATGAGATTTTAGATTTTTAACATTTTCTAGCAAAAACCCAACTGGTTGTTTTTTCTTAATAAATCTGACTATATCAAAAAAAAGATTTCCCCTGCCTTTATCATCTTCAAATCCTTTGCGATACCCAGCAATCGAAAATGCTTGGCATGGAAATCCGGCAAGTATAAAATCAAAATCCGGTAAATCATCAGCTGAAATTTTAGTGACATCTTCTATTACAAGTTTAGAATTTTTAAAATTTAAGTCGTAAGTAGTTTTACAGGATTTATCAAAATCATTAGCAAATACTGTATTAAACCCGGCACACTCAAAACCAAGACGTATTCCGCCGATACCAGCAAAAAGATCTAAAGTTTTTATATTCGATATCTTTTGATTACTTGGTTCAAGGTTAGTATATGAACGCTGAACTTCCCAAACGATCCCTCTGATTTCAACTTCATCTCGAAATATTGGTAGGAACGTCTGATTAGCTGGTTGTAGTCTATAACCTTTTTTTTCTTTATATATTTTTTTTAAAGTAGTTTGATTAACGTCAATAACAGCCACCACAGTCTGCCCATCTTCAGCAGTGTCTTGTTTTTTAATAATTACAGTATCACCATCAAAAATACCATCATCAATCATACTATCGCCTTTAACTTTTAAGGCATAAAATTTTCCGTTTTTAGCATGATAAGTCATCCTAACTCTTTTTTCAGTATCTTCTTCGATAGCTTCAATTGGATAACCTGCAGTTATATAACCAATAATTGGAATAGTATCGTAGTCTTCATAGTCTGGTAATTCAAACCCGGAATACTCGTTGGTTTTTATTAGTTTTCCTTCTTTTACTAAATTAGTTATATGTACATGAACTGTAGAAACAGATCTCAAACCAAGCGAGTTAGCTACTTGATGAAGAGTAGGATAGGTGCCTTCTTCTTCTTTAAATTTCTTAATAAACGACAAGACTTCAATTTGTTTTTTAGTGCTCATACATCCCTCCACAAATAATTATATAGAAAAAAAACGAAATTTGCAGCAATATTTTTTTTAGCTGTGGATAAACAAACTATGTCAGATGCGTTTACTATAAGACTTCAATTAAATCTTGCCAATTTTGGTCTGAGTTCTTTAACTTGCCAACCGATTTAACATATCTATGTCCAGTAAATTCTTGGCCGGGTATATTCGTTACTTTGTCTAATTCATCACAATAGGTATAACCACAGATCCATACCGGTATATTTTGAAGCTTTTCGATTTTTTTAAATTTAATATTTTGCTCTAAGAATTTTCTAACTTGTCCGAAGAATGAATGATCTCTTAATATTCTAAATAAATGGTCTGAAGGCAAGCCTACACGGGCAAAAATATATACATCACTACGTCTTTCTTTAAATTCAACTTCATTTGAGCCTAAAATTAAATAAGAATTCTTCATTTTGCTTGCCTTAACTCCAACACCAAGTTTTGGCTTTCTCATATGACCACCAATTAATATGCCATCTATGTCTTGTGGAGTAATTCTTTCAGGATGAACTTCTTCGTCGAGTTTTATTTTAGTATTAAATTTTTCTTTAAGCATATTTTTAATACCATATTCAGCTAGTATACCCAATATTACATCATCAGCAGCTTGGACTTCAGAGCGCTCACCCCTAATACCGTGCAGTGAGAGCCCACCATACACCATCTTAATAGCAAATTCAAAACATGTTTCATATTCTTCCATCGTTAAGTAAATAGTTCTAGAGTTCTTTAAGTTTTTCCAATTTTGTAATTTCTTCTCGTCGAAATACCAACGACCTTTAATTTTGGATCCTTTAATTTCTTCAGAATATCTAAAATAATTTTCAAATTCTTTTTCGTTAATATTCAGAAAAGCAATTGCATCATTTTTATTTAACATATTTTATCCAAATACATTTATGTTCAATTATTTAAGTATATATTTTTATTATTGATAATAAAAATTTTTCAGATTAAATAATTCATTTTTCTATAGTAAATACATATTTTTGAATTAATAATCGTATAACTTATCCGATAAAAATAGAAATAATACAAGTAACTTTTTCTTTACGTAAATCCTTAATTTTACATCCTGAACTCTAGTTACAAGGTAGTACTTTTAGTCTCCACCTTGTAACTATCGTCTCCTTAGGATGTTCTTATTTTTTTTATTACGTAAAGTAAAGGAGAAGAAAGATGAGTGAATATAATCTAACATATAACGGTTGGGTAAATAGAGAAACATGGTTAATAAGTTTATGGCTTAATAACGATGAATATAATTATCGGTTATTAATTGATATCTTGGAACTTGATATATCAGTTGATGATAAAGCTAAAAGACTACAAGAACTAGTTGAAGATCAAATGTATAGTCTTGAGCTTGGAGCTAATATATTTAGTGATCTATTATCTACTAGTTTATCTAAAGTAGACTGGTTTGAAGTTATTGAGTCTAATTTAGAGTAAGCTTTTATGGCCCTGAGCAAGGCTTGAAACTGCTCTTAAAAACTAACTAACTCATACTCCTCGACATTTAACCATTTAAGTTTATCTTGACTACTGAGTAATGCATCTTGAGTTACTATTAAAAATGTTAAATAAACATAACTATTATTTAGTTCTCTTCTAATTAATCTGGTTACTTTTTTTTGAAGCACACTAGACTGACAGACTATTAGAATAGTTGGTATTATTGCTTCTTTATCTAGATTATCGGTGTAATCAATAAATCTTCTGATTTTAACAATTAGGTTTCTATAAGTTATTTCATCCTGATAATAATCTAGTAAGTAGGTAGTCTTATTTTTAGTTAGCATCATATCAGGAGCATTATTCATTAGATCACGAATAGTAGATTTAGGATAAATTTTAAATTGAGGATATAGGCTAGTTAGTTTTAAATAGATAGTCAGTGCGTCCAAGTAGTGATTAATAGTACTTTCTTTAGCTGATTTATCTTTATAGGCGACTAATAAGACTTTGTGGTTAATATTATCTGTGGTTTTTAGATAAGCTATGCTTTTAGGTCTAAGATAATAGATAGCTGATTTACCCTTTAGTTTATAGCTAGAATCATACAGCCTGCCAATATAGTCATGATCCAGTAGTATTTTAAGTCTAGAGTTTATTATTCTTCTACTGCTGGAAGATAAATAGGTAGTTAAGAGATCACTATTAATATACCTAAATTTATATAGAACGCTTATTATTTCTTTTTGATAGTTATTTAGTTTATAGGTTTCTTTAGTAGTCATATTATAAGAAGGATAATACTATATATATAATAGAGGTGTAAACAAAATTAGTTGATTAACACAGTTTAGAAATAGTAATATAGATATCCTATCGATAAGTTATGCACAGGTTTAAAGAATTTATCAAAAAAAGTCTTGTATATATACACACGTGTATAGTA
>JAJZCO010000066.1 GCA_021846095.1 bacterium
TTAATAGCCGATTTCTTTGATTGAAAATCGATTTCAGAAAGTTGAGAAACTACTTTTTTTAAACTATTCAAACTGATAGTATTTGCTATTTTTTTACTAAATGACAGACTATTAGGATTAATGCCCGATTCTAATTTTAATTGATCAATTGTCTTGGCTGAAGCTAATTTGACTAAAACAATATTAGTTAAGGACCAACCAATAGTAGCTATAATCGCCAGTGACGGTTGATTCTGACGTCTTAAATGGCGGTAGATAGCAATTGATTTAGTAGTTTGTTTAGTGAATATAGCTTCAATTAAGTTAAAAACATCCCCTTTTAAAGATAAATCAGATAATAACTTAACATTTTCTATATCAATTGTCTGATTATATAAAATTAATTTTTGAATTTCAGTTGATAACATAAATTGATCAGAGGAAAAATTATTAATTAAATATTCTGCTGTACTATCCTTTATTTCGCCACCTAACTGTTTAACGTAGTTTACTAACCATTTTTTTAAATTAACTCTATCAAGTTTATTAAATTCACAATATTTTGACTTAGATTTTAACAATTTAGCTAAAATCGTTTTATTATCTATTTTTGAAAGATTCAATATAATGTCAATCGACAGGTCTTCATTTTGTAACAGAGAACTAAAATAATCACGAATTTCAACATTGATGGTAGTGGCTGAAAATACATATAAAAGATTGGCGCTAAATAAATTATTACTAGGTAAAATTTCCGGTAACAAAGCAGAGTCGTTAATCTCGTCCAGATCTATCTCATTAACGGAATATGGCCCATATTGTAACCTTTGTTGATCTATTAATGACTTAAGGTACAGTTTTTTTTCAAAACTATTTTCACCAGTCAAAGTCATTATCATATTGTTATTTTACCAATAAACTATTTTAATTGCTGACATTTTAAACAAATATGAGTCCCCCTAGAAGCTACTCTTATTTTAATAATTGGCTGGCCGCAATTTAAACAAGGCTGGCCCTCCCTTCCATAAACATTAGCAAATTTTAAATAATTACCCTTATTCCCTTTAGCATCTAAATAGTTACGGCTAGTAGAACCACCTTTTTGAAGACTTAGTTTTAATACCGCTATAATACTTTTAAATAATCTAGCAACATCATCATCTGTTAAATCGATGATTAAACTTTTGGGATGAATTCTAGCTAACCACAGACTTTCATCGGCATATATATTACCAATACCAGCAATAATAGACTGATTTAAAAGGGCAGCTTTAATAGAAGTTTTTGAATGTTTTAATAACTGACTTTTAAAAGTAGCCAGGTTAAATTTTTTTTGTAATGGTTCGGGGCCATAAAGTTTAAAAAAATTTGTATCAGTTAATAAATATTTGGGTAAGATTTTAACCCAACCGAACTTTCTTTGATCATTGAAAAATAAAGTACTGTTATCATCAAAATGTAATATAACTCTAGTTGATTTATCGGGTAATGAGCCGACTAACGAATCGTTGGGATGTCCAGCCCCAAAACGATGCTGATGATTAACATAAACTAATTGTCCGGTCATTTTTAAATGAATGACTAAGGCATACTCAGTCGATAAGTCAATTATTAAAATTTTGGCTCGGCGTTTTAGTTTTTCCACCGAGGCGCCAATTAAATATCGATCAACTTCGACTGATTTATTAGGAAAACTACTAGGATTAATGACTAGAACTTGATCAATTGTTTTACCAACAATTAATTCATCTAAGCCGAGTCTGATAGTTTCTACTTCTGGTAACTCTGGCATGATATTATTATAACTAGATTAATAATAAATACTTATGGAACCAATTAAAAATATCCTCCAATCACGTGATCTCGATCAACCCCAAGCTATAATAGCTTTAAAAAAATATATTTTAACTAATTTTAACTACCAAGCAAATATTAAAATATCGGATAAAAATTTAATTATCAGTGTTCCCAGTGCACCTCTAGCAAACACTTTAAGGATGAGACAACTAGATATTATCAAAAGGTGTGATTTAATCGACTATAAATTAATTTTTAGAATTCAATAAATCTTAACTACAAATTTAAATTACTAACATATGAACTGTAATTAGGTACTTGAGCTATAAAAAGATTAACCGTAGCATTTAAATCACCATTAAAAGTATGGGGAGCATTATAACAATTAGTCTGCCAAGAATTAACAATATTTTTTTGACCTAAATTCATCTTAAATGTATAAGTATTACCATTCGAACAAAGACCAACTGGATTTGTTAATGAAGAAGCAGAAGGATTCGAACTATTAAAACCAGCTATAATCAATGATCGTAAAAAAGCATTATAACTATTCTGACTATTAGAAAACATCTGATTATTAATAACCTTACCATCATATCCTTGAAGAACTTGTAGATTAACATCTAGATTAGATACACTAATAATTACTTCGTTATGGGATTGAGAAGCAATAATCGGACCATTAATATCTAAACTAGTAACGGCCGAGGTAGTTGAATAGTTAGCAAATTTATTAACTTCATGACCAAAATTTATATTTGATTTGTTAAAACCGGTAAAAATTAATCCAACTACAATAACAATTAAAATTAGTGCGACAATAAATCCCAATAAATATCGAGTCATAATAAATAGATATTAACACTTTATAGTGTTTTTTGCAAACAGATTGATTAATAGGTTCTTTTTAAAGCTGTCCCCAATTATCACCAACTTTAATATCAACTTCTAGTTTGACACCTAATGAAAAAATATTTTCCATTATATCCCTTAAAACACCCACGTATTGATCGGTCTCATTTTGAGCACATTCAATTAATACTGAGTCATGAATTTGTAATAAAATATGGCAATCTCTTCTAGAAGCTTTGATCTCATCATCAATTTTAATCATAGCTAATTTCATTAAATCTGACTCAGTACCTTGAACGGGCATATTAATAGCTGCCCTTTCGGCGGCTTGACGTAAGATATAATTACTAGAATTAATATCCAGCATGGCCCGACGTCTCCCGAACATTGTTTCAGCATATCCTAAACGTCGAGTTTGTAGCATAATTTGGTCCATATAATCAAATAGTGGTCGTCTAATATCTTTATATTTATTAATAAAATCAACTGCTTCATTATAGGAAATATTAATGGCCCTAACTAAACCATGTGGGCTCATCCCATATAAAATCCCGAAATTAACTGCTTTAGCAGTTCGTCTCATTTGTTTTGTTACTTCACTTAGACTGACATTATAAATTGAAGCCGCCGTAGCAGTATGAACATCTAATCCTCCTTGATTAAAAAGCCCTATTAACTGTTGATCTTTAGCAAGCACAGCAGCAATTCTAAGCTCAAATTGAGAATAGTCAGCAGATATTAATTTATAGCCATCTCGAGCCACAAAAGCTGTTCTAATTTTACGACCTAAATCTGTCCGGATTGGTATATTTTGCAAATTAGGATCACTACTAGACAATCGTCCGGTTTGAGTCATTGTTAAATTAAATGTGGTGTGAAGAACCTGATCTGGATCGACCATTTTTGGTAGGGTATCTAGATAGGTATTTTTTAGTTTTACTACTTCTCTAAACTGAACGATAAAATTAATAATTGGATGGCAG
>JAJZCO010000067.1 GCA_021846095.1 bacterium
CAAATTAGGATCACTACTAGACAATCGTCCGGTTTGAGTCATTGTTAAATTAAATGTGGTGTGAAGAACCTGATCTGGATCGACCATTTTTGGTAGGGTATCTAGATAGGTATTTTTTAGTTTTACAACTTCTCTAAACTGAACGATAAAATTAATAATTGGATGACAGTCAAATAACTTTTCGAGCTGGGAAGAATCTGTCGAATAATTATTTTTACCCTTTTTTATGTTAACGGTCGGTAACTTTAAAGTATCAAATAAAATAGCTGCTAATTGTTTAGGGCTAGCGATGTTAAATTCTTGATCAGCATAACCATAAATTGTTTGTTTTAATTCTAAAATCATGTCATTAATTTGTTCATTAAAATCATTCAAATAATTAATATCTAATTTTATTCCTGTTAATTCCATTTTAGCCAGTATGGTAATCATGGGAATTTCAAAATTATTCATTAATTCCACTATTTTTGGTGTAGTATCTAATAATTTAATTTGTTTTTGATAAATTGCTTTAATTAATCCTAAAATTTCTGGAGCTCTGACGATAAATTCTTGGTCATTTAATACCTCAAACGAAGAGCCATTATAATCTAGATACTCATTTGCTAAACCAGTTAATGATTGATCTTTTATTAGGGAATTAATTAAAAATGATCCAATTAAAATATCGTGTTTTATAGTTGGTAAACCAATCTGATAATATAGTAGTAATTTAATAATTCGTTTTAAATCGAAACCAACTAATTCAATTCCGGCAAATATGTTTTGTTCAATTAGCCAATTTTTAAATTTTTCTGGACCAATTTGAGCAACATTAAATACATACCCTATTTTCTCATCAGCTAAAATAACAATCTGTGGACAATAACCATTTTTATCACTAAATCTAATATAGACACTAACTGGGCCAGAAAAACTTATACTCTTAGGTACTTGATCTAAGCTGTTAATAACTTCGGTTTTAGTTAAATTTATTTTAAATGTTAAATCAGTAGTATGACTCGGTAAATCAATATCAAAAATTTCGTTAGCTAAATTTATTAAACTTTTAAAATTATACTTCTGTAACAGATTAATAATTTCTTTTTTATTAGCCTTAGAAATACTTTCATCTTGAATATCAAATTTTACTGGGGCATCAAGCCAGATTCTAGCCAGATCCTTGCTTAAATAAGCCATTTTTTTTCCGGATACTAATTTTGTGGCTGTTGAGTCTTTAATCAGGGCCAGATTATCATAAATATTATCTAGTGTTTTAAACTGTTTAAGTAATTCTAAAGCAGTTTTCTCTCCTATCCCTGCCACGCCAGGAATATTATCCGAACTATCCCCTTTTAAGGCCTTTAGGTCTAAGTATTGGTCGACATTAATACCATATTTTGAAATAAAAGACTGGGGAGAATATTGTTCAATCCGACTAAGTCCCGTTTTTAAAACATAAATATGTACTTTAGGTCCGACCAGTTGGAGCATGTCTAAATCGGATGTAACTAAAAAAGTTTCGATTGGTAAATCTTTAACTTGATGAGATAAAGTACCCATTATATCATCGGCTTCATAATCATCAAATTCATATAACGGCCATCCGAAAGCTTTCAATAAATCTTTCAATAATGGGACTTGTTCATAAAAATCAGCTGGTGCTGGTTTACGATTAATTTTATAATCGGGAAACATTAATCGCCTTTTACGAATATTGGTTTTTGCCTTATCCCAAGCAACTGCCACATAATCAGGTTTTAATCGTTTCATAATTAACAGAGCCATACTGGCGAAACCATAAACTCCACCAGTGGCTAAACCATCTTTATTGGTTAAATTAGGCATGGCGTAATAACCTCGATAAAATACGCTTTTCCCGTCAATAATAACTAATCTCTTACTAGTTGTTTGAACCATTACTTAATAGTATATCGTTGTTGATAAACTATTGGTATTTAAAATCTTTTGATTAATTAAGCAAACTATTAATTTAAGATCTGTAATAATTCAGATTTCAATTGATCGATCGACGATTCATTAATAATATTAAAATCGGCTTGCTGTTTTACATTATTCATATCCAGAGTTGTATTAGTAGCTGATAAATACATCTCGGTACGTTCATCGTCTAAAAATTTTTCAAAAGATATTTTGTCGTCTTCTGGACGGGAACGTATCATCAAATTAGACTGAATGCGATCGAAACGAAATCTTGGATTAGCGTCAATCCAAATTACAATACCTTTGAGTTGATGAATCTTTTCAACTTCTCCAGAATTTCTGATTGAAGATATAATTAGACCATTAAAATTACTTTTTAACTGATCAAATTCGGCAATAGCCCGGTCTACTAAAACAGAAGGTCCATATTTTTCCCGCCATTCACTACTGATTAATCTAGTATTAGATCGATCGGCGCTGAGTGTTCGCTTAATAGCTTCATCACGCAATAATTGAGAAACTGAAATAAACTTAAAATTAAAAGTTTTAACAATAATATCAGCCACGGTATCTTTTCCTGAACCGTTTGTACCACTAATACCAATCAGTTGATATTTAGAATTCATTAGCTAATATAATCATGTAATTTTTTAGCATCACGATGTTTTCGCAATTTAGCCAATGCTTTGGCTTCAATTTGTCTAATTCTTTCTCGGGTTACACTAAATTCTTGGCCGACTTCTTCTAAGGTGTGACTTTTACCATCCTCCAAACCAAAACGAAGTTTAATAATTTTCTGCTCGCGATCGGTTAAGGCTGATAGCATATCTTTGACTTGCTCTTTTAGCAACTGTCCGGTAGCCGATTCTTCCGGGCTAATTGTATCTTCATCTTCAATAAAATCAGACAATACCGAATCTTCTTCATCATCACGAATTGATGCATCTAAGGAAGTTATGTCCTGTTTAATTTTCATAATATGTTCGACTTTGTCGACTTCAAGTTCCATGGCTTTAGCAATCTCTTCATTACTAGGTTCACGGTTTAATTCCTGTGTTAAACGACGTTGAGTCCTTAATAATTTATTAATAGTTTCAAACATATGGACTGGTATCCGAATCGTTCGAGCTTGATCAGCTATAGCCCTAGTAATAGCTTGACGAATCCACCATGTGGCATAGGTCGAAAATTTAAAACCTTTATCGGGATCAAATTTTTCAACGGCTCGCAACAATCCAGTGTTACCTTCTTGAATTAAATCAAGTAGGTCTAATCCCCGACCAACATATCGTTTAGCGATACTAACCACTAATCGCATATTTGCTTCAGCCATTTGGTCTTTAGCTACCCTATCACCTTGAACAACTCTCTGAGCTAAAGCTAATTCTTGATCTGATGATAATAATGGAATTTTGCCAATTTCACGTAAATATAATCTAACCGAATCATCGGCTATGTCATCATCTAAATAAATTCCCGTTTCTTCAGCTACTAATTCATCCTCACTATCATCGATAACCCATTCACCCGTAAAATGGCTACTATCGGGTGGATCAGAAGTTGTTATTTCGATACCAGCATCGGCTAATTCGGTGAATAAACTATCTAAAAT
>JAJZCO010000004.1 GCA_021846095.1 bacterium
CCCGAAATTGTAACTTTTGGGATCGCTAATGAATTGGAAGTTGACGAAAATGGAGTTGTTGGTGGTGGTCAACATATTTCACCTAAAAAACTTCATCAACTTGTTAAAAACAAACCCAATGAAGTATTTTTTTTTGATGGCCGTAATAAATATGAGGCTTTAACCGGTCATTTTAAGGACGCAATAATACCAGAGATTAATTATACTAGAGAATTTGTTAGTGAGATTGAAAGTGGAAAATACGATGACATAAAAAATAAACCAGTTGTAACGTATTGTACTGGCGGAATTAGATGCGAAGTATTGACAATGATTATGAAAAAGAATGGATTTTCAGAGGTATATCAAATAGATGGTGGAATTCATAATTATGGAAAAACTTATCAAGATTCCGGCATGTGGGAGGGATCTCTTTATACTTTTGATGGCCGAAAAGGCATGAAATTTTCTAATCAAGCGAAAGATATTGGACAGTGTTTAAACTGTTCGATTAAAACTAGTAATTACGAAAATTGTTCTAATAAGGTCTGTAATAAATTAATTGTGATCTGTTCAGATTGTGCCAATCAAAGTTTATTTTGTTCTAAAAAATGTTCAGATATTACAATAAAACACAAATAAGTTTAATTTAATATGAATTCAAAACTAGAACAAAAGATTAACCAATTACCACTTAAGCCTGGGGTATATTTTTTTTTCGATTCCAACGGAAAAATTATCTATATCGGGAAAGCTATTAAATTAAAGAATCGAGTTAAACAATATTTTGGAAATATTAAATTAAAAGATCTTAAAACCAGGGCATTAGTTGCTGAAATTGCAGATTTAAAATGGATGGAAGTTGATACCGAACTGGAGGCTTTATTTTTAGAGGCCGAAATGGTTAAACGTTATCTCCCTCGTTTTAATATTTTATTACGAGATGATAGGTCGGTTAATTATATCAGAATAGATTACAATAGTTCATATCCTACTGTTAGTTTAGTCCGTCATCCACCTGATGATAATGCCAAGTATTTTGGGCCTTATCTTAATACGTTTCAGATAAAATTAGCCCTTAAATATTTAAGGCGAATTTTTCCTTATTCAATTAAAAAAACCTCAGCTAAAAGAGTCAATTTAGATTATTTTTTGGGGCTTGATCCTGGTCTTGAAGAACAAAAGGTTAGTTTAAAAAAATATCGAGCTAATTTAAGAAAGCTGATTTCAGTTATTGAAGGAAAGCAAAAACAAATTGAGCATCAAATTGAAACAAATATGAAAAAAGCTGCTCTTAAACAAGATTATGAAAAAGCAGCTACTTATCGAAATCAATTGATGGCTTTAACGAGTTTAAACAATCGAGTTAAATTAGGGTTAAACAGTGGTGTTAATTTAAAAAAAGATGATTCATTAATAAATCTTAAGAGACTATTAGGTCTTGCAAGTTATCTTAAAAGGATTGAAGGTTATGATATATCTCATATGCAAGGCACTAATGTTGTTGCTAGTATGATTGTTTTTCAAAATGGTATTAGTGAAAAGACTTCGTATCGTAAATTTAAGACTACTATCGATCAGAATAATGATTTTTCTAATATGAGAGAAATTATTTTACGACGTTTTAGTCAAAAAAATTTAGCTGCCTGGGGTGTTCCAGATTTAGTATTAATTGATGGGGGTAAGGGCCAACTTGATGCTGCTATATCGGCTCGCAATATCTCGAAAGTTATTAATGTCCCTTTTATTGGTTTAGCTAAAAAATCAGAACAGATAGTAGTTCAGATTAATCGGTCAGATGGTGGTTTAGCAAGTTTAGTAAATTTAGATTTGGAATTTTTAAAACAAAATGATGGTACCCTAATCAAGTCAGATAATTTTTTATTAATAAATATATCTCACGATAATCCTCTTTTAAAACTATTACAAAGAATTCGTGATGAAAGTCATCGTTTTGCTGTTAGTTATCATACTGTTTTAAAACGTCAAGAATCTGTTAAATCAATATTAGATGATATTCCGGGTATCGGTAAAACAACCCGTCTTAAAATTTTAAGAAAGTTTGGTTCGGTTAAAAAAATCCAGACAACTACCTTAGAAACCTTAAGTGATGTAGTTGGTCCATCAAAAGCTAAAATAATTAAAAAATATTTGGAAAATCATACTGGTTAGTATTTATTTGCTATACTATTTTTAATTATGAGATCTATATTTAGTACTGATTTTTTTATTAATAATCGGCAAGCATTAAGACGATTAGTCACTGAAACTCCCTTAATAATTGTCAGTGCCAATGCTGTGATACAAAAAAATAATGACAATAGTTATATTTTTTCTCAAGATCGTAATTTTTGGTATTTAACTGGGCTTAATGAACCTGATGTCATTTTAGTGATAGACAATGATCAAGAATATTTAATTCTACCAACTAAAAGTAAGTATCAAGCCATCTTTGATGGTATTACCGAACAAACAGAGATTATTAATCGGTCTGGAATCAAACAAGTGTATGATTATTCAGCTGGTATTAACTTGATTAATCAGAAAATTAAACAATATGGCAATTATGGTTTTATTAATCAACCTATGGGATACGTATCAGATTATGGTTTTTGGATTAATCCAGGACCATCTAATTTACGACGAGAAATTGAACTCAAAAATCCGAAATCCGATTTAGTTGATATTAGACAACATTTAATTACTTTAAGACAGATTAAACAACCAATAGAAATTAAAGCTATCAAAAATGCAATTAATATTACTCAAGAAGCTTTACATAATGTTAAAAATAAATTGTCAGATTATAAATTTGAATATCAGATTGAAGCAGATTTAAATTATTTTTTTAAAACAAAATATAATGTTAACAATGCCTTTGAACCAATCGTTGCTGGTGGTAAAAGGGCTTGCATCTTACATAATAGGGATAATGACGGTTTATTTAAAAAAAATGAGCTAGTAGTGATCGACATTGGTGCAGAGTTTGAAAATTATGCAGCTGATATCACCAGGACTTATAGTCTATCTAAAAATTACTCTTCGTTGCAAGAAAAAATTTTTATGTCAGTAAAAAGAGTTCAAGATCAAGCAATCAATTATTTAAAACCTGGCGTTTTGTTAAAAGAATATGAACAAGAAGTTCGAAATTTATTAACCGAAGAATTATTAGTTCTTGGTTTAATTAAAAATAGTAATAAGAATGATATGAAAAAAATATATCCTCATGCAACAAGTCATTTTTTAGGACTTGATGTTCATGATGTCGGTCATTACCATCAACCTTTAAAATCCGGTATGATTTTAACTGTAGAACCTGGAATTTATCTACCAAATAAGTCAATTGGTGTTAGAATTGAAGATGATATTTTAATAACTGATCAAGGTAACGAGTCATTATCAGATTTATCTAGAACATTGGACTGATATAAGTTAAGGATTTATGAAAAAACAATTACTGCATTTATTTATAAGATGGTTTATTACCAGTTTTGGATTATGGCTTGTTACTAGATTTCTTCATTCATTATCTGGTGATAAACATTATTTGCTAGATATTATGGCCGCCGGCTTGATTTTAGCGATTATTAATATTATTTTAAAACCTATTCTAGTAATTTTATCTTTACCGGCAATTTTATTCACACTTGGATTATTCATGGTGGTTATTAATGGTGCGACAGTCTATTTAGCTTCGAAATTGTATCCACCACTTCATATTACTAGTTTTTGGGTTGCAATATTTGCAGGCATAGTCATTGGTCTGTTAAACTATCTAGTTAGTACTATTTTAGAAGAAAGATATTAATGAGTATATATAATTATCTAACCATAGCATCCAGTTTATTTATAACTTTACTTATTTTGGTTCAAACTAGAGGAGCATCATTGGGCGCTGGACTTGGTGGAGCCGGTGAGGTAAACACTACTAGACGTGGAACTGATAAAACTATTTTTCAATTAACTATTGTTACTGCCCTAATTTTTGGTTTCTCATTAATTTTAAGTGTTATAGTTAAAAAATAGGCTTAAAATGGCCATGAGTTGGCAAAAAAAAAATTTACTGAATCGGTTTTTTGAAAAAACTTTTAAAAAACTGTTTGATTATTCGAATAATGCTGGAGATTATATTGAGAAAAATATTTTTCGGAAATATTCAAGTCTAAATAGATCTAAACGATTTATTATTTCTTGGCTTTTGCTAATTGTTATTTTATTTTTTGTTCTAGTCGTTCAGAATTTCATGTTAAGTGATTATTATCAGGTTAATAAATTCATTCCAGGTGGAGTCTTTAGTGAAGGTATAGTTGGAACTTTTACAAACGCTAATCCAATTTACGCTACTTCTGATGTTGATAGTACGGTGTCTCATCTGTTATTTGCTAGTTTGTTTACATATAACAATCAAAATAAATTGGTCGGTGATTTAGCAAGTAGCTATTCCATTGATACTACTGGTCGAGTTTATACTATTAAATTAAAACCTAATTTATTCTGGCAAGATGGACGGCCATTAACAAGTCAAGATGTAGTTTTTACTTATAATTTGATCCAAAATCCCGACACTCAATCTCCATTTCAATCAAGTTTCCAGGGTATTAAGGTCACCGCAACTAACCCCACGACCGTAGTATTTAAATTACCAGATGTTTTATCTTCATTCATCTATTCTTTGACTAATGGAATTGTTCCCGAACATATTTTAGGCTCAATTCCGCCAATTGATATGAGGTCAGCATTATTTAATACTAATCATCCTATTGGATCTGGTCCTTTTTCTTGGCAGGGTATTGAGGTAACTGGTAGTGATCCGACTAATGCGGAGAGTCAAATCCAGTTAGTGCCAAATAAATATTTTAATGGTGGTCAAGCTAAACTAAGTGAGTATATTATTAAAAGTTATCCGACAAATCAACTATTACAACAAGCTTTTTTAGCCAATCAGGTTATTGCAGCGGTCGGTTTATCTAACAAGAATGTTAATAAGATACCAAATGTATATCGTTATCATTTTCTGTTTACTGCTGGCACTTATGTATTCTTTAAAACTAGCAGTGGTTTTTTAACTGATCAACAACTTCGTCAGGCTTTGGTTATGGCGACGAATGTTCCTCAAATTATTAATTCTTTGGGCTATGTAACACATCAAGTATCGGAACCATTATTGGTTGGTCAGCTTGGTTATAATCCTAAATACAAACAATCTAGTTTAAATCTGAATGGAGCTAATCAATTGTTACAGAGTAATGGATGGTTATTAAGTAAGAATGGTTATCGATATAAAAATAATCAATTACTACAATTCAGCCTGACAACTTTAGATACACCTGATTATACGATGGTAGCAAATCTTTTACAGAAACAGTGGCAAAAAATTGGTGTTAAGTTAAATCTTAACATTCAAGCTCCAGGTGATTTTAATATTAGTTTACAATATCATCAATATGATGCTTTGCTATATGATATTTCAATCGGAATTGATCCAGATGTTTTTATTTATTGGGATAGTTCCCAGGCAAATCCTCAATTAACAGGTAGTTTAAATTTTTCAGAATTCAAAAATTCCACTGCTGATGAATCACTAGAATCAGGAAGAACACGATTAAATCCAGCCTTAAGAGTAATAAAATATCAATCTTTTTTAAATGTTTGGCAACAACAAGCTCCAGCAGTTGGTCTTTATCAGCCAGGTTTAATTTTAGTCTCGCATAGTGTTATTAATGGTCTCAGAGGGCATGTTATTAACACTAATACTGATATTTTTGCTAACTTAGTTAATTGGGAAATTGATAGTCAAAGACAAACTGAATGATTATTTGATAAAATAAGAGTTGACTAAAAGAATTTAGTAAGCGGATATGGCGAAACTGGTAGACGCGCTAGTTTCAGAGACTAGTGATCATTTGATCTTGGAGGTTCAAATCCTCTTATCCGCACCAATTTTTACTGAGTTATCGATTCACTAGTTTATAGAAAGCTAAATTTTATTTATGTAATATTTTTGGTTTGCTTGCCTACTCTTACTGGAGACATTAATTTTTTAGTATTATTAAGCCTTACATAACATTAAACATTGAATATATTTAAATACATAATATTTCATTAAATCTGAAGTAATCATATAAAATGCTATCAAAAGTCTAGATGATTCTATCCTTTACATCAGGAAGATGCTTAATTTAGATAAAATTCTCGCTAAATTTAAGAAGATCTACTTTGCAGGTAAGTTTTTAAGAGAAAAATATTTCAAATTTTTGATTAGCTTAACTTTTGAATATGAATCTCAACATTTTGTATATATTTCATTGTTATAGTTGATTTTAGATTTCTAGAATCAATACCTTAAATTAGGTTATTAAAAGTGTGAAATTATGGATATCAGGAGTGACGTAATATGTGAAATTGTGTTATTATTTTTAACATAACTTAAATGAAGGTCAGTTAAATTATTGATATGAGTAAGGTTGCCCATTATTTACAAGAACATCTTCTCGGTGAGGTTATGACATCGACCGATGCCATAGATTATTTTTCAACCGACAATAGTATTTTTAGTATTAGACCATTAATGGTTATTTATCCTAGAAACGAAAATGATATTAGAAAAACTGCCCGATTTACTTGGCAATTAGCTGAAAGAGGAAAAATGATTCCGATTACTGCTAGAGGATCAGGGACCGATCAAACTGGAGCAGCTATTGGCAATGGTATTATTTTAGTTTTTAGTGCTCATATGAATCGAATTTTAGAGTTTGATTCAAAATCTGGGGTTTCGAATGTTGAACCCGGTATTAATTTTGGTAAATTGCAACAAACTCTTCATACGCATGGTCGTTTTTTACCTTCAATGCCTTCTTCTGGTGAATACTCTACGATAGGTGGAGCGGTTGCTAATAACGCCAGTGGAAGTGATTTAATTAAATATGGTGAACTGAAAAAGTATGTTACTGGTTTAAGAGTGGTATTAGCTAATGGTGAAGTCATTGAAACGGGACGAATGAATAAAAAGGAGTTAAATAGAAAATTAGGGTTAACCAGTTTTGAAGGTGAAATTTATCGACAAGTCGATACTTTATTAGAAGAAGAGACAAAGGTATTGGGACAATCACAAGTTGATGTTTTAAAAAATAATGCTGGATTTAATCTGATTGATATTAAACGTAAGGATGGCTCGTTTGATCTAACTCCATTATTCGTCGGTAGCCAAGGTACGTTAGGTATTATTTCGGAAGTTATTTTGAACACTGAATTTTATAATCCAGAGACTACTCTATTAATGGCGACTTGTGATAACATAGACCAGTTACAAATTATTGTCACAGAATTAAATAAGTTATCAGATTTACCTAGTGCTATTGAAATTATTGATGGTAATTTGTTGCGAGAAGCCTACGCCATTAATGGCAGTGTTTTTAAGGGTTTACTAGAAGCACCTTTTCCTACTTTTTGTTTATTTATTGAATTAGATTTGCCACGCGATAGATTATTGAAAAAAGTAACCAAAAAAGTGACAAAGATTTTAGAAAAATACGCTACAACCGTTAAGGTTGAATATGAATCATCTCAACAAGATAAAATATGGAAACTTCGAGATATTTCGAGTTATTTATTGTCACATAATCAAGGCGTCAATCGGGCTATACCAATAATTGGAGATGGTGCGGTTCCCTATCTTAAATTGGGAGAGTTCTTAATTGGATTATATAAAATATTCGAAAAGACTCAATTGGTGCCTTCTCTATGGGGTCATGTTGGAGCTGGTATTATTCATTTACAACCAAGATTGGATATTAATCAAGTTGGTGATCGTCAGAAGATATTCAAACTAATGGAAGAATATTATGCTTTAATCCTGTCTTTAGGGGGAACTATTAGCTCTGAAAGTAATGATGGACGACTTAGAACACCATATTTAAGTTCAATGTATAATTCGGAGCTAATGACTGTATTTGAAAAGATGAAGATGATTTTTGATCCGTATAATATTTTAAATCCTGGAGTAAAATTCGGTACCTCAATTGATGACTTAAAAAGTATATTGCGACAAAGTTATTCGATAGATCGGTTATTCGAACATTTACCTAGAAATTAAAAGTATAAAATTACATTTCTAACTTATGGATTGATTAGTTTGGTGCGCGAGAGAGGATTTGAACCTCCACGCCTTTCGGTGCTTGCCCCTCAGACAAGTGTGTCTACCATTCCACCACTCGCGCTCAATTAGTTAATAATAACAAAATGTTAGTTTAATTTATAGCAGTTATTTGTTTTAATTTTCAGAGAATATTTATGTGCTATACTAATAATATTTTATAAGGGCGATTAGCTCAGTTGGCTAGAGTATCTCGTTTACACCGAGGAGGTCAAAGGTTCGAGTCCTTTATCGCCCACCAAATATTATCATTTAATAGGTAAGTTAATATGTCAATATTAATAGTTATAGTTTTAATCATTATCGCAGTTATATTTATAAAAGGTGTTAGAATTATTAATCAATATGAAAAAGGTGTGGTTTTTAGATTAGGTAGAGTTAGAGAAAAAAATAAAGAGCCAGGTCTCCGAGTTATAATTCCTATCGTTGATCAATTAAAAAAGATTAGTCTTCGAACTATTACATTACCGGTTGAATCTCAAAAGATTATTACTAGTGATAATGTATCAATCGATGTTGCTGCCGTAGCTTATTATCAGGTAGTCGATCCGACTAAGGCGATTATAGAGATAGAGAATGTGTCCTCTGCTATCTATCAGATAGCACAAACAACCGTAAGAAATGTGGTTGGTCAAAGTATGTTAGACGAAGTTTTATCTCAAACGTCGTCTATTAATGAGAAAATTAAGAGTATTCTTGAAGTATCAACTGAAAAATGGGGTCTTTATGTCGGTATGGTGGAATTAAAAGACATTCAATTACCAGATACATTACAACGAGCAATGGCTAAACAAGCTGAGGCTGAGAGAGAAAAAAGAGCTAAGGTTATTGCCGCCGAAGGAGAACAGCTCAGTGCAGCTAAATTAGGAGAGGCGGCTGATATTATTGCGGCACATCCAATTGCTTTACAGCTTAGGAATTTACAAGTATTGAGTGATATTGCGGTTGAAAAAAATAGTACCATAATTTTCCCAAGTCAATTTTTAGATACAATTGATAGCGTTAAAAAATTTATGTCCAAAGAAAATAGTTAATTGATAGATTTTTAATATTTAGATTTTTTCGATATACTAAATAGAATAGCTGCGTTATGGCTCTTTAGCTCAGTTGGTAGAGCAGAGGCTTGAAGAGCCTTGTGTCCCCAGTTCGAGTCTGGGAGGAGCCACCACAAGTGCGGGTCTAGCTCAGTTGTTTAGAGCGCGTCCTTGCCAAGGACGAGGCCAGGGGTTAGAGTCCCCTGACCCGCACCACATGTGCTCTTTTGACTTATTTCAGAATATTTCTACAGATATAAAGCTGGGTTATATTAATCTCTTTTTTGCTGAAATTTAACATCTTAAAACTTTATTAGAGTCTTGTAAGTATTAAGACATATGCTATCTTGAAAACCATATAATATCATGTATAATAATACATATGGATTTTGAATGGCATGAGGGCAAGAATAGCCTAAATATTGCTAAACATGGCATTTCATTCCATGAAGCAAAACATATCTTCTCCGATAGCAATAGAGTAATAGTTTTAGACAAGAAACATTCTGCTAGCGAAAAAAGATATTTTTGCATCGGTAAAACTAGAAGCGGTGAAATCGCTACTGTAAGATTCACTATAAGAAAGAGCCATATCCGCATCATTGGAGCTGGATACTGGCGGGAAGGAAAGAAAATTTATGAGCAACGTTAATTACACAGCCGCACCAGATGATGTTCAAGAATCATTAGAGAATCCTATTTTTGTTAATGATGATTTATTGCCTTCGCCTGAAGAATTTGTCCGCAAGTCTAAAAAAGAAAAGATTACTATAGCAATAGATAAGGATAGTTTAGATCTCTATAAGAAATACGCTAAAAAGCATAACGCCAAGTATCAATCTATGATAAACGGCGTGCTTAGTTCATATGCTGATAAGTTTTTAAGCAGATAACTATCAACTGGCTAGAGCACACCCATCTTATCTGAAAAATACTCCTTCTAGCATATTTCTATATAAACCTAATTCTTTGGATATATTTACAATTGATCTATATGATTCCATTCGGAATACGCCTAATAAGGGGCACCACCTGATTAGATATTGGGGTCAAGTTTGATCTTATTTTTATTTTTGCTTCGGCTCGCTCCTCAGTAACCCATTAGGGTCTTATAAGTGTTTAATACTATCAAGTTACTTGACTCAACTAGACAAATTTGTATAATTGAGTATATACATGAAGGTCAATTCTAAAGTATTGCAGTTTGAATGGGACTCAGGAAATTCTAATAAGAATAAACTTAAGCATGCTGTAGAGGACTGGGAATGTGAAGAGGTATTCTTTGATAGTAAGAAAGTAATGTTTAAGGATAAGCTCCATTCTGGTAATGAGCAAAGGTTCATTTTGCTGGGTAAAACCAGGCAGGAACGACTACTTTACATAGTTTTCACTACCAGAAACGAGAAAATTAGAGTTATATCGGCAAGAGATATAACTAAAAGAAAGGAGATTGAACTGTATGAAAAAGCAAGTTAATGTTCCAAAGTTTAAGAATGAAGAGGAAGAGCGTAAGTTTTGGGCTGAATTGGATCTCTCTGAGCATTTTGAGCCTAGTGACTTCGAGGCTGTTAGTTTCCCTAACTTAAAGCCTACCACTAGACCAATATCTATAAGAATTCCAGTTTCAGTATTAAATCGCGTCAAAGAGCGTGCTAACGAAACCAATGTTCCCTACCAATCCCTTATTAAGGAATATATACGTGAGGGTGTTAGCGCTCGTCGCTAGTAATAGTTGATTAACTATAAAGTTAAACTAATCGGTTTATACTAACAAAGCATTCTCTAATACACTTCTGGCTATACCTATTTCTCTAGATATATTTACAATCGATCTATATGATTCCATTCGGAATATGCGTAAATAGGGGCACCACTTGTAAGTTGTTGATTATTTTAAGAATATCTTTAGAGACGACAGCTAGTCGACCTTGCACTGAAGTATATTTCCTCGAAAACTTCATCTGTTATTTTGATAGAATCTCATAAGTACTTACATACATTATTAAATAAACGCTAGCCTAACAATGTATTACTATCTAATATTGTAATACATTGACTCAAGGTATTACGCTATGATATAGTACTAACATGACATTTTATTCAACTATTACATCAAAGGGTCAAATAACTTTACCGGCTAGTATTCGTGAGAAAATGAATTTAAAATCTGGTCAGAAAGTTAGTATTACTCAAGGGGATAAAGGCCAGATAAATATTCAATTACCGCCATCAATTGATGATATACGAACTCAATTGCAAGTTAATTTACGAGAAAAAGGCTTTACTCCGGCTAAGTTAAGAAAAATTGCGGAAGAGTATAAAAGTGGTGATGGTTTTGTCACCTATGTTGAGGAAAAGTATAGTGCAAACCGCTAGTCTTGACGCTTGTTGTATCCTGCGGTGGCTGTTGCAGGACATTCCTGAGCAAGCACGAGCGGTGCATGATCTATTAAGTAACCCCGGTAGTTATTACGTAGCTGACACTACGCTAATGGAAGTGGTTTATGTACTAGAAAGAATTTACAAACAAGAGAGGTATTTTATTGCTTCCTGCCTAAACTTGATTAGCTCATTGAATCAAATTAAATGCAATAGACAACTTATTAAGTTGGTAATTCCTATTTATTCGGAAAATCTAGCATTATCTTTTGCTGACTGTTGGGCTGCGGTATGCGCCGAACTAAACAATGCCCAACCCTTGCTGACTTTTGATAAAAAATTGGCTTTAAAATTACCCCAGGTTGAACTTTTGACAGTCTAAAGTTTTAGCTAGGCTCAAACAGGCTATTGTCCGAAAAATACCCCCCCTAACATATTCCTAGCTAAACCTATTTCTTTAGATATATTTACAATAGATCTATAACTTTCCATGCGGGATATAAGTCCTAATTAGGGGCATCACCGGATTAGATCTCATTTTGTTATTAGGTACAAGTCTCTGTTCTAAACTAAGTAGGCAAATTGAGCGAGACAAGCTAGCTATTGAACAACTTAAAACAGGTTCATAAGTAAAATCAGTATTATGGTGTAGTTAGATTTGCTATTAAACCCGGTTGGATAGAAAAGAAATATAGTATTGGTCTCTTTTTAATATCCGAATAAAGACTTTCTAGGCATTTTTGTTGCTGAATTTAGATTAGTTAATATCTGACTCTTTTGTATCTTATTTGACCTTAAATAAACTGGTATTGTTCCTTGACGGTATCGTGTTTCATGGTTTTATTCATAATGAGAATCATGGTACACTAATTACTGTCTAATCGAGCAATTTGGGTAACACTTTTTAGTATCTAATGGGGTAGCTCAATTTTTTAGCTATTAGATGATAAGATAAATAGATGTATAAATCCTTTACTGCTGAAGATTACAAAAAGCATTTTGATTTACCCAAAGACTATGAGGTAAGTGGCTTTATATCTTTCGGTACTTTTAAAAAATCTCCCTATGATCAAATAAAAGAAGTTCTGAACGGCATGAACATTGACGTTAGCTACAGACGTACCATTACTAATGATTTTTTTGAACCAATACTTGAGTTTACAATAGACACCAAAACTTACTGGTTTGCGGTAGCTTACGGTGGGGCAATTCTAAGCGAATGGTTGCACCAAGCTTGTTTATATGGGAGCAAGATTAATATTGTCGTTGGAAGTTGTGGTGGTTTGTTTAAAGAAGCCGATACCCCTGAAATAATAATACCAACTTATGCATATGCCGATGAGAGTTCTACTAGAATGTATGAGCCAGAAGCTAATGGCAAACATAAATCTAGTGAAGATTTAGATCAGAAATTAATCGATAAACTGAGTCAAAAACATAAAGTATGGCATGGTCCTACTGTCACTTGTCAGGCTATGATGGCTGAAACTTTCGAAGACGTGATGCAGTGGTCAAGTGAGGGTTATTATGGTGTAGAAATGGAAGCAGCGACTGTTTTTTCTGTATCTAATCACTTCAATCGTAAATCTGCAGCACTGCTGGTTATTGGTGATAATTTAGTAGCTGAGAAAACTTTACTAGATGTTAACTATGAAACTAATGGTGATATACGTCGAGCGGTAAGAGCAGATATGCTACAAGCTGCCATCGAAGTATTAATTGATAAATGATTACAAATTTGAATAATTTAGTAAGTTAAGAAATTATATCTTTTAGATTGATATGGGGTGGATCAGGTTTACCCGATGTTCCTGCTGGAAATGATGGTGTTATATTTAGAAGTGTAGAATCAGACAATGACTTATTACTTGTTACTTTAGTGTGTGATTACAAAGGTAATAAAATAAATGGGCATATAGAGATCAAAGATAAAAATATTGAAAAAATATAAATTAATCAGTTAACTAAATAATTATATAAACAGGGGTGTTACAGAATCATTAAACAGTTCACTCAATTTATAAAACAAGTTTACTTAAGTTAAGATTAAATAACATCCCTTAGGCTATCTTAATTCGGGCCTTATTGAAGTAATTTAGATGGTATTATTTTTGGTAATATCTAGAATCTTAAGTCCTTAATTTTATCTAAATCTATACCATATTTTTTATAAATTTTTGTTGTATTCATTCCAGTAATCTCTTTTTTATCTATACCTAATTTTTTGACACATTCGTAAACTTGTTTTTCGTTTTTTCCTTCGATCTCAAGGTAGGCGGGTATTTTTGGCCAAAAATCTAATGTTATTTGGCAACTATCCATGGAGTATTCTATTCGCCTATTTTCTTGATAGCCTTTCGGTTTTATGCCGATTTTCTTTAAAATTTTTAATGTTTCTTCAAAATTAGAAACTTCAATTTCCCACTCACTTGTCCCGTTTACGGTATCATCTTTTATTTCTTTAACTGCTAGTGTCGCATTCTTCCCGTTACTTCGGAGCCTAACCCATCTGTTTTCATTAAATGGAATAGTGTTGAAAACATATCTTCTTTGTAGGTATTCACCAATATATTTAGCCTTTTGTTCGACAAGTTTTTTTAGCATGTCCTTCTTATTAATTTCTAATACTTTACCTTCAAATTCTATATTTGTACTCATCAATACTCCCTGTTCTTCTATTTAATATATAGTACCAAAAAATGCTTTGATTTCTTTAAGCTTTTTTTGTCGAGATTCTACCTTGTGTTCTATCAATTGACAATATTGCGACATTCATATTAATTATGAACACAAAGCATTTTTTAAATTTTATAAGTACTACCATTTAAATGTTAAAATATTTATGAGAATGTTTATAAAAAAACTAACTAAGTTAACTAAATCTAAATGGACGAGAAGATTACTACCTATACTTATAGTGTTTATTTGGTTAGTTATTGGTAGTATTGGTGGACCGACATTTGGTAAATTATCAGGCGTATCAAGTAATAACCAATCAACTTTTTTACCATCTAGTGCTGATTCAACTAAAGTTGCAGCTCTTCAGCAAAAATTCTATTCCAACAATACTATACCGGCGATTATAGTCATAAAACTGGCTTCTCCCTCTCAACTGGCTGATTTATCTTCTTTTCAAAAAATATCAACTTCATTAGCCAACATAAAAGGTGTATTTAAAGGACCTGGTGCAGTTGTTGGTCCAATTCATTCAAAAGATGGTCAAGCAGTTGAGTACTTTGTCCAAGTTAATACTAACTCAACAATTAACAATGTTGTCAAAGCTATGCGTACTCAACTCAACAAACAAATACCAGTAGGTTCAACTGCTTACGTAACTGGTCCAGCTGGACTTTCAGCTGATCTGATAAACGCCTTTGGTGGTATTGATGGAATCTTGCTATTAGTAGCTTTAATTGCTGTTTTTATAATTCTTTTAATAGTTTATCGTTCTATATTTTTACCTATTCTAGTTTTGATTACTGCTATGTTTGCATTATCTGGTGCAATATTACTAGTTTATGTTTTGGCAAGTCATCAAGTTATAAAACTTAATGGAGAAAGTCAGGGCATATTGTCTATTTTAGTAATTGGTGCAGCTACTGATTATTCTTTACTAATCATATCTAGATTCAGAGAAGAGATCGGAAACACAGCGTCAAAATGGCATGCAATTAAAGAAGCTTACAAATACTGCCTAGAGCCAATTACAGCTTCTGCTGCGACAGTTATACTGGCGTTACTTTGTTTATTGTTTTCAAACCTAAATTCAAATAAAAGTCTAGGGCCAATTGCAGCTCTAGGCATACTGTTTGCTTTTTTATCAGCAATGACGTTACTTCCGGCGTTTTTAATTATTTTCGACCGAACAGCATTTTGGCCATTCAAACCAAAGCTGCATCCTATAAGTACCGAAGTGAAATATCAACAACTAAAAACAGGGGTAGAAGATAGAAGTGGAGTGTGGCGCCAAGTTCCTGAGTTTATATCTAAACGTTACCGAACAATATGGATTGTATTATTTTTAATTCTATTTGGACTTAGCTTAGGGCTTACTCAATTGAACGCTAATGGCGTTTCACAAGCCGCTACTATTTTAGGTAAATCTAACGCTGTTGATGGCCAGACAGTTCAAGCCGAGCATTTTCCCGCCGGATCTGGTAGTCCTGTTGTCGTCATAACTCCAATATTAGGATCTATTAAAGTATTTAGAGCTGTGAAAAATACTCCTGGTGTAGTATCAGCTAGCTATTACATAGACCAAAATAATTTACCTAAGACAGTCAATGGTAAGGTCTTAATAAATGCAATTCTAGCTTATAACTCTGATTCGCGCGCAGCCCAAAATGTCGTTAAAAATATGCGTAATAATCTTTCAGTCATTAATAATAAAGCATTAGTCGGCGGTACGTCAGCTATTTATCTCGATACAAATAATACTGCTAAAGCCGATTTTATTAAAATAATTCCTATAGTTTTAATAGTTATTCTTATCATTCTGATAATATTACTTAGAGCTTTGGTCGCTCCTATTATATTAGTACTCAGTGTAATACTAAGTTTTGCTGCGTCGCTTGGAGTTGCTGCGTTGGTATTTAATCATTTATTCCATTTCTCTGGCGCAGATCCTTCTGTGCCTCTTTTTGGTTTTATATTTTTGGTTGCTCTTGGTATTGATTACAATATTTTCCTTATGTCTAGAGTTAGAGAAGAAACTAAAAAAATCGGAACTAGACCTGGTATTTTAAGAGGTCTTAGCTTAACGGGTGGTGTCATAACCAGCGCTGGAATCGTACTCGCTGCAACGTTTGCAGCCCTTGCAGTAATACCAATTCTATTTCTAGTACAAATTGCATTTATAGTTGCTTTCGGGGTTCTCATAGATTCAATCCTTGTTAGATCATTACTTGTTCCTGCTGCAACGTTCGATATGTCCAAAGTTATTTGGTGGCCTTCGCATCTTACAAAAAAATCTGATATTTAAAAAAAGTTAATCTTTTTACTAAATTATAAATCTATAACTCTTTTTTATTATTCTTAAGATGTGAGTTAATTACAACCACAAATTCTTAATTTAATAAATTACAATGGCAATAGTTGATGCTGTCTGGTTTTGATTGATAGCTCCAGCATTGTATAAATAAATATTGGTTTTATTATGTCATATAAAGCAAACTGGTTTAGGTAATAAGCATCTTTTCTCGGTTTAAGGACGTAAAATATTCCATAATCATAACTGAAATTATATCTCTTCAAAGCCGGACTACTTTGAACAAAGTATAAATCGTTGTCTGATCAGCGTACTCAGTTAAACTGTTCGAAATTATAAGAATTAATTGTAGTTTTTTAATTTACAATTATATATCCAAGGCATCAGAATTCAGTGAGAATTTTAATTCGTGTTTAACTATATGTAAGTCATTAGTTAAATTTCAAACCATATTAGATAGTCTTCTAAACTTAGATTATTTGTCAAGGACTCCAAAAAAAGTACACTTTGCGTGAGACTTCTTTAGACCTTTAATATATTAGTCTAATTGTCAGGGGTACTTTATTTGTCAGTAAAGTGCCATCTTATCTAAGCATATATTTGGGATGACTGACAGACATAGATTATTGATTAGGCGTATTTTGTAAGGGGTCTATTGGCTTAGTACTCTCTAATTGAGTTAGAGTGTCGTTCAGCTGTTGGATAAGTTGAGGTACTGTGTTTTTATAATGACTTAACGCTAATGATAAACGGAATTCAAAGGCTGGCGCCGCTTCAGCCCCATAATGTAGTGTAATAGGCTTTTGTCTGTTTGAAATAGATATGGTCGTTGAGCCTTCTGTTTTATCATGCTGATACCCTAGAAGTTTATTAAAGTCACATTCTCTAGTTTGTTTTGCCCCTTCGAAAATAAGTCGTTGATTAGTGACATAAACAGCTCCAGTATCAATAGCTTCTGGATGAGGGGTTCCTTGAATATATGTGCCTTTGGTTGCACCAATATGATAGCGTATAGCACTGCCGCCAATGTGGGTCACAGGTACTGAAATTCCCGATGATCTGCCTTGCCAATGGCCAGCACCTAACCTGTCTTCAATTAAACTTACGTCATTGACTTTTAAATAAAGCAATTCACCTGGATGAAGCATTATTTCGTCGGTTGTTGTGCCATTAAAAGTTTGAGTAAGCTTAATACAATTGTTAATGTTCGAGCATTGAGCCTGCCATTTAGCCAATTGTCTCTCGTAGTCCTTTTCTTCTTTCTTATCTTTGTACTCTTGTAGCCATCCCATTATGATAATCCTAACTTAATTTTGTTACTTTAATGATAACAATAAATATTCAAATTGAGTCCTTAAAAACTTCGAAGTATCGGTTAATTAAGTCGCCTGACATTCAAAAGTTTTAATTAAATTTTTTAAGGTCATAGTTTTCATAATAGGTAATTACTGTTATTTAAAGACCATCAACTAGTTGGTACCACACTAAGTTTCGTGTAATTTATTTATAAATATCTGAAATAGCCATAGGTTAACCATGACTAGTTGCAGACTTTGAGTACTTTGGTAAATGTACTGGTACACTTACAAGTTGTTAAATAAGTAATAATTAATTATGGATATAACTCGGTATTAACTTTATATGTTAATATCAAATTCTTTATGTTATTCTAAGAATGAATAGTAAAAAGATAAAAATGGATAATCAAAATCAACCAACTAATCAACAACCGCAAAACAGTGGTAGTCTATTTCCACCTAACCAACAATCAGCTCCTCAGCCCCAGCCTACATATCAACCACAAACTGTTCAACCTAACATCGTCCAACCCGAAGCGACAGTTCAGTCTAATATTACTCAACCCCAGCCAGCAGTCTACAATCCTGTCCTAAATCAACAATCACAAGTAGGTGATGTTGTTATGGACGGTCAACCGACTACTTATGTTAACTCTGTTGTTCCTAGCACAGAGGATGGTAAGTCGTTCTTGGTGGCGTTCTTGCTTTCTACATTCTTAGGTCTACTTGGAATCGATAGGTTTTATTTAGGCAAAATAGGTACGGGACTACTAAAACTGTTTACACTTGGTGGACTGGGTATTTGGGTTGTTATTGACTGGATACTTATTCTTAGCAATCACACCAGGGCTAAAGATGGCACACCACTTCGAGATTACAATAAAAATTTAAAAGTAGCCCTAATAGTTTTCGGATTGTGGGCGTTAGTATGGGTTACTTTTGGCACTTACGACATCATGGTTATAAATAAAACCGTACATAATTTAAACAAATGTAACAACAGTTGTACTGTCACCTTTAATGGCAGTACTAATATTAATATCGGTAGTAAAACTTTACGGGCTACCAATGCAACTACTGATACACCTCTAGGCCAAATTGCTACAGGTACAGGCGATGCTAAAGGTTGGTCAGTCAGTATTGCAGTTAATCAGAATCCCCAAACTACAGGCGCTGCTCCAAATGCGGGTTGGCATTATATTGAAGTAAGCTTTACGATTGCTAATAAAAGTGGTCAATCTGGTTTTTTACCCGGTACGTTCTATTATCAAACAGCAAATGGTAAGCTCTATAACAACACGGGCACACAAGGTACAGGACCAAATATAGATGCTAAAAATGTTCAGTTAGCTAATAGTAATCTACAAGCTTTAATCGCTGACTCGGTTAATAATGGTAAAGTAGATAATTCTCATTACCTGATATATCAAGTACCAAATGGCGATAATGGTAAGCTAATATGGTATGACGGTATTTATCAAACCAATACCAAGTTAGCCATATTTAACCTTAATTAAAAAATGAAAGGATATTAATAATTATGGATCTTGATGAAAACGCCCAACAACAATCACAATATATACAACCACAACAACCGGCAAATTATAATCAACCCGTTGCACCTCAACAATCTATGCCACAACAACAGACTGTTCAATCGAATCTTTTTTATATTAAACAAGAGTTAAAATCTGGTCGTGAAACTTTCACTGTTACCGACGGACAAAACATAATATGCGTCGCTAAGCTTAAGACAATGACTGCTAAAGAACACATGGATGTTTATAGGGACGAGGCTGCTACTCAACTAGCCTTCACTATTCAACAAAGGACGATAGCTATGTCTAATATTTATGATGTAGTTTCTGTGGACGGGCAAAAAATGGGTGGTTTCAAGTTAGAAGCTATGCATTCCGTAATGCAAGAGCACTGGGACATACTTGACGTTAATGACAATCCAGTAGGTGTTATCGATCAAGATACCAATACAGCTAAGGCCGGTAGGAATATCATTAGAGCGACTAGTTTGCTGAGTGGTTTATTAAGTGGTAATGGTGGTGGACTCGAAAGATCGGAAG
>JAJZCO010000068.1 GCA_021846095.1 bacterium
AGTCAAAAATTAAAAATGATAATTTTTTACATATCGGTGGCAGTGATTGGGATAATGCAGAATTAGATTTAATATCTAGTGAAAAATTGAAAGTTTTTAGCATGTTTGATCTTTTAAATCAAAATTTGGCGCCATTATTAAAGATGATAGATGATATTTCAAAGATTGCTAATCAGGTTTGGGTTAGTTTAGACCTCGATGTAATAGATCAAATCTATGCTCCTGGAGCTGGGATGCCTAATGCTAAAGGCTTAACTTATCGAGAAATTGCTGTGATTGCAGATTATATTGGTCAACATTGTCGGGTGGTTGGAGTTGATGTGGCAGAATACAATCCTTTACAAGATAAAGAAAGTAAAACAGCTGAGCTTGGAATTGAATTAATCGCTAAATTTTTAGGCAGAAATTATAGTTGGTATACCGGCTATATGGAACGTAATAAAATTTTTTAATTTTTGGTATAACCAAGTTCTTTGAGGGCTTGTTTAGCAACCTCAGTTTCATTATAAGGGTGTTCTCCGTCGGCATGTTCAATAGTTTTTTCATGACCTTTTCCAAGTAGTAGCACAATATCGTTTGTCTCGGCTTTAGATAGGGCAGCCTTAATAGCTGTTGGTCGATCGTGGATTAAAAAGTAGTCGACATTTTCTTTTTTGCCCGATTGTTTTACGCCACTGACAATATCTTTCATGATATTTTCGGCTGGCTCTTGCCTATCGTCTTCCTCACAAATATAGACATAATCAGCATATTCTCCTGCCAGTTTACCTTGTAAGGATCTTTTATTAATGTCTCCACCACCCAAAGAACCAAATAGAACTATTAGTTTGTGTTTAACAATCGGTTTTAAATCTTTAAATAGTTTTTCGAAACTATCTGGTGAATGAGCATAATCAACGATAACAGTAAAATCTTGACCTTGATTGATTGGATTCATTCGACCTTCCACGTTTTTCAAACTAGCAATTCCCTGCTCAATTTGGTTCTTGGATAGACCTAACTTAATGCCCACCGCAACAGCCGCTAAAGAATTATAAACGTTAAATGTTCCAGGAATATGACAGATAATGTGGTATGTCTGATTATTATATTCTGTTTGATAAGTGACTGATTCAGGATTTAGTTGAATATTTTTTGCCACTAAACTGCCCTTTTCTAATCCGTACGTCAGACTATTTTTGGTGGTATTAGCAAATATCTCACTATTTGGATCGTCAGCATTGACGATGCCTAATCTTAAACCTTGGTGATATCGATTAGTCATTTTAAACATTTTAAGTTTAGCTTGGCGATAACGTTCAAAGGTTCGATGATAGGCTAAATGTTCTTGAGTTAAATTTGTAAAGACAGCTATTCTGTATGGTATAGCAAAAACCCGATATTGGGCTAAAGCATGGGAAGTAGTTTCTAAAACTAACCATTCCATTCCTTCTTTTTTCATAATCTTTATTCTATGCAACATTTCTCTAGTTGAGACGTTAGTCATATGATGAATTTGTGGTGTGATGTCGAGTCCGTAACCATAACCAACGGTTGTCATTACACCGACCTTATAACCAGCTTGATATAACATGTGGTGAATTAAAAAAGTAGTGGTAGTTTTACCATTCGTACCAGTGACACCAATAACTTTAATGTTTCTAGTTGGGAAAAAATTAATTAAATTAAACAGGAAAGCTTCCAATAAATGACCATAGGGCTCAATTATTCTAAATAGCCCTTTAGGTATAAAAATTTTGATTAATTTCCTAAAATTCATTTTATTTAAGTATACTGTATTTTAAATGAAAGTTTTGGGAATTGAAACTAGTTGCGATGAAACGGCGGCGTCGGTTGTAGAAGATGGCCGCCTGTTGGTCAGTAATGTCGTTGCAAGTAGTATGGCCTTACACGCAAAATATGGTGGAGTGATTCCAGAAATTGCTGCCAGAAGCCATATCGAATCTATTATACCGGTTATATCCGATGCCCTAGATTCGGCTCAATGTTCTTGGAAAGATATCGATGCTATCGCTGTTACTAATGGCGCTGGTTTAGGAGGTAGTTTATTAGTCGGAGTTTTAACTGCGGCCACTTTGGCGATTGGTTATGATAAGCCATTATATCCTATCAACCATGTCATTGGTCATGTCTATGCTGGTTTTATGACTGACAGTAATTTAAAAGATTATGTTATGCCGATTTCGTTACCAGAGTTTCCGTTGTTGGCGATTATTGTATCAGGAGGACATAGTCAATTGGCAATATTTTATAATCACCTAGATTATAGTTTATTAGGCCGTACTCGAGATGATGCGATTGGTGAAGCTTTCGATAAAGTGGCTAAAATTCTTGGCCTGCCCTACCCTGGTGGTCCTAACATTGCCAAGTTAGCCCTGAAGGGTGATGTTAAATCTTATCGTATACCGGAAGCTAAACTAGATAGTTTATATGATTTTTCATTTTCTGGGCCAAAAACAGCCGTTTTAAGGCTGGCTCAGTCCGAAATTGGGGAGAATTTCAACTTTCCTTCATTCGAGCTTTCTAAACGGCTGTCTGAAGCTCAGAAGGCCAATATTGCGGCTTCGTTTCAGTATAGTGCTATTAAAACCATTGTAACTAAAGCCTTAGTAGCCTATCAGCATTATCTTCCAAAATCTGTTGTGATTGCTGGTGGCGTGGCGGCTAACCAAGAGTTAAGACGACAATTATTGGAGGTTATACCTTCGTCTAAACTGATATTTCCTGATATAAAACTTTGTACCGATAATGGCGCCATGATAGCCACTAGAGGTTTTTATGAGATTAAAAGTAATCGATCACCTGTCGATCCTTATTCGATTGATGTTTTTTCAAATTTAAAAATGTAATCTTAATAATTTTAATCAATATTCAAGATTATTCGGTGTTATTATAAGAAGTATGAAATTATCAAAAAATTACGAATCGATCCAATACGAAGAATTTATTTACGCTTTATGGGAAAAAAGCGATATTTTTAAGGCTGATCCACATTCTAAAAAAAATCATTTTTCCATTGCCATGCCACCCCCGAATGAGACCGGCACACTAGGCGTTCATCATTCTTTATTTTTAACTTTACAGGATATTATTGTCCGTCACGCCCGAATGAAAAATCTAGACGTTTTATGGCTTCCCGGAACTGATCATGCTGCCCTGCCTGTTAATTCAATCATTGAAAAACAATTGTCTAATGAAGGTTTAACCAAACATCAAATTGGTCGAGAAGAGTTTTTAAATCGAACCAAAAAATTTGTTGCTGAAAGTCGAGGTACGATGTTATCTCAGATGAGAGCTATTGGAGCAAGCCCGGATTGGAGTCGACTCCGTTATACTCTTGACGATACTCTGGTTCGTTCGGTTAATGAGACATTTATCGCCATGTATGATCAAGGGTTAATTTATCGAGGAGAACGAATTGTAAATTGGGATCCGATCTTAGAAACAAATGTTTCCGATGATGAAGTTGAATATAAAACAGAATTCACTAAACTTTACACTTTTAAAT
>JAJZCO010000069.1 GCA_021846095.1 bacterium
AACCACAAGTTTGGGGGTGATAACTATTCTTTTTTAATGTTGGTTTTTTATTTTTATTTGACCAATGTCGCCACGCACATGATTCATAATTAAACAAATAAAGCCCCTCTTTTTTTACTATTGGAAGCCAAGTGACTGCGTACTTTGATGGAATGCGTTTATAGTCATTAGTATGAGGATTGATTTTATGCAGTGATGTTCTATATATAAATCCATGAGCAATTAATTCGTTAATTGCTCTGTATGTAGTATTTTCACTGATACCATATTGATTCATATATTTGGCAGTAGCTTGCAAATGGCCATTGTTGTCTTTTGTTAGCTGCCTACAGATTGCCATTAGAACTGAGCGAGCGCTGTGCGTAAGATCTGCATACGCTTCGCTATCTAAAACTCTATGTTCTATTGCAGCATATGGATGCTTAGGTCGTTTAGTCATTACATTCCTTATTATATAAAGTAGTTAAATTTATACGGCAAAAATCAATTATTAGTTTCAGCTAATTTTTTTAAATGATTTCTAATTACGCTTACCTGCCAACATGTTACTTTTGACGAAATTTTAATTGGCTTTGGAAATTGATTTTCTTTCACCCATCTCCAAATAGTACCTGTATGTACGGAGTAGAGCTTGGCGATAGTTTTAATTCTAATAAATGACTGTTCTGGAAGATTATCAAAACTAATTTCACTGGTTTTTTGTAATGCTACATTTGATTTGCTCATTTTGAATTATCCGTTATTAAGTAAAATTTGATAATTCAAATTGTTATCAATATAGCTTTATTTGTGAAGTATCTAGAGTTATCAGAAATCGATTAATGAAAATTTATTTTTATTAAGCATTATTATGTAAAGCTTAATGGATGGATTATGGTCTTTTTTTCAAGGCTATATTGATATAACGCCTTAATGAGGAGTCTGATTTTTTAGTCAAAATTTGATTAGAGCTATGTTTGATTCTATTTATAATGAATGAAATTGGTTTATCCCAAAAATTATTATTTGAAATAAACGACTCTATAGCTGGAATTATTTCTTCGTTAATTTTTTTACTTGCTTTATTGTTTTTATTTTTACCTTTTCTATCAAATAATATATTGTTTTTTAGGTATTTATTGTAAAGAAACTGAATTGTAAATCTTACAATTTGATCTTTGTTATTTAAGTCTTTAATTTTTTCCTTTATTTCTAGATAATCTATCTTAAATAATAAATTTTCTTGGTTATTCGGCGGTTTGTAAAACTCTAAAAGCTCAGCATCACTAAAGTCACTTAAGGACTCGACCCAACCTCCGTTTTTATAAATCTCCTTAATATGCTTAATAGAATTTTTAATATCGAACTTTAATTGATTTTTTGGATTACCACTTAAATATTTACCCTTTATAATTGAAGTGTGATTTGATTTTGTATTTGATGTAACAATTAACAAATCACCTATCCTATTTAAGCCATTCTTAATGAATTCTATTGCTTCATTTTCATTTAATACTTTAGGTGTTTTGTTATGTTTTATCATATTGTTATCCAATATAATCAGCCCAATCTTGCATAAGACTTACTCTTTTATTTAGTAAATCACCTCTACGATACGAAGCTTCGGTTTGATTTTTTATTGTGTGTGCCAAGGCCATTTCTGAAACCTCATTAGAATAATTTGTATTTTCTGCTCGCCAATCAGTGAATGTTGATCTAAATCCATGAACTGTGAAACCTTTTATAATTTGATGAAGTGTCTTAGATAAAGTTACATCTGATAATGCGCCGCCTTTAGAGTTTGGGAAAATAAAATTCGATTCAAATTTGGGTGTTTTATTAAGTATCTCAATTGATCTTGTTGAAAGAGGGATCCTATGTTCCTTTCCTGCTTTCATTCTTTCTCTGGGAATAATCCAAATTTTATTCACAATATCAATTTCGTCCCGTTTTGCTAACCTAACTTCACCTGATCTAGCTGCTGTTAATATTAGAAATTCAAGTGCTAAACTACCAACAGAGTTTAATTGCCTTAGTTTTTTTATAAAGTCCGGTATTTCTTCAAATGGCATTGCGGGATGATGTTTTCGGAGCTGTTTTCTTTTATTTTGGGGTAATAGTTTAGTTAACTGAGTATTAATTTTATATATATTAAAGTTTTCATCCATAAGGTTTTTTGCGTCAGCATACTCTAATATCTTTATTAATCTACCTTTAACCCTATTAGCAGTTTCAGGAATTTTTTCCCAAATTGGGGCTAACACTAAAACCAAATCTTTTGTGCCAATCTCATTTATAGATTTTTCACCAATAATTGGGTAAACATAATTTTTTAAAGTATTATTCCACTGTAGTAAATGTTTGTCATTCCTCCAAGTTCCTTGATGTAACTTCACAAATTCAACCGCGCATTGTTTAAATGTTATTTTAAACTTAGGCAGTAATTTATCCTTATTTTTCTCCTTTTCGGTAAAGGGGTTAATACCATTTTTAACTTGGCTGATAATAGTTCTTGCTTGATCTCGAGCGTCAGACAAACTTACTAATGGGTAAGATCCTAAGCCGATTTCCTTTCGTTTCCCTGCAATATTAATTCTCATTATCCATGATCTACTCGTTTTATTTCTTACGCTTAGGTATAGACCTGGGACTCCACCTACAGCATGAAAACCTTCAGATAATACATTAATTTGAGTTACTTTAAGTTCTTGAGCTTTTTTTGGCATTCTTATTATCCCACCATTTTTACCACCATAAATAATATAATTGGATAATACTCTATACAACAATATATGTATATAATTTATTGATTTATATGTATATTTAATAAATATTGCGACTAATAATTATTGTATGTGGTTTTATAAAGGGGGACACCGCTTCCGCCAAGTCAACAGCCTTAATACGATTTGTTGATAAACAATCTTCCTGTTAGCAAAGTAGTATCAAAATCTTATTGTTCTCACTAGAGCTTAGAATCTATTTGATAGAAGCTTGATTGCCGTTACGTCGAATCTGATGCTCTAACCATCATTTAATCCTAACTATTTAATTTTAAGTCCTTTAAGTTATTTTTAGCCAACATTATGCCGGTGGTCTTTTCAGTTGACCTTCCCAATAGCAAGACCTAGACCCGGTTTTCTAATAAAGTTGTTATTGTGGCAGTCGTCTTTACCTCTTTTTCCTTGTCTGGTAGAAAAATTAGTAGCTATTTTAGATATGTGGATGAATTTCTTTGATTTAGCTGTGTGATTTTTTATGAAAAAAGGATAATATGTCATATATGACATATTTATTGTATAAAACCCAAGACGCTCTTATGGATAAAATTTTCCCTAACTTAGCAAGGTTAGGGATACCTGACGCTATATTAGCTGGTGGCACAGCTTTAGCTAGATACTTTCTAAACCATCGAGTCTCATATGATTTGGATTTTTTTGTGGGGCACCCCTTTAATCCTGAGAAACTTGCAATTGAGTTGGGAAAAATAGGGGTTTATACAATAAATATGTCATATATGA
>JAJZCO010000070.1 GCA_021846095.1 bacterium
AAGGTCTTTAACTTTCTCAATCAAAGCATAATCAATCGAAATACTTTCAAAATCTAAATACTTATCGGATTGACCATCCTTAATAGTCAAGTAATTATCGTAAAGTTCCTTAGCATTTTTTTTCATTTCCCTCTCAAAAGTCTGAATTGAACCAACAAAATAACCACAATTCCACAAATAATCACCACTCTTTAAATATTTTGAAGCAGTCTGATAATCTGGTTTTTCTTTAAATGAATCAACACTAAAAACCGAAAGATTTTCATCAACTAAATTACCTTTCTTAATGTATCCAAATCCGGTTGAAGGATAAGTTGGTTCAGCCCCAACTAAAACAATCTTATCTAATTTTTTAGCTAATTTAACAGCCAATTCAAAACTATACTTAAAACCCTCATTATCCCTAATATAATGATCAGCCGCTATAATAGCTACTGGTTCATTAATGCCTTTGAGAGATTTAATATAACTCAATGAAAGAGCTATACAACTAGCGGTACCGCGTCGACCGGGTTCAACTATAAAGTTACCATCAGGTATTTCTAATAACTGGTCTTTAACATGTTTAATATGACCAACTTCAGAGACAACAAATATATCATCGGACAATGTTTTAGCCCTTAAATAAGTGTTCTGCAATAAACTATTCTGATCACCATTTAATTTAAGCAAATGTTTTGGGAAATCTGGAGTTGATAATGGCCACAATCTTGTACCAGAACCACCGGCAATAATTAACACGACCATGATTAGATAATTATATTACACCGCCAAGATTTATCTAAAAAATTATCGTAATTTAAATCTTCTTGTTTATTTAAGTTATTAATACTTAATAATGTACCCTACGATTTATTAATCTTTATATACTACCGGGGTAAATCTATAATTATTTTTCTCCTTTATATAATACATAGGTATTGTAAGCTCGATATTTTAAATTTTATAACTAGACTACAGACAGATATCAATCAATACTATTAATCAAATATTAACAACAATTAATAAATAATTTAGCTTTACAAAACTTTTGTCTTGTAAATATTACGAAAAATCAGAAACAAAAGTATAAAACTTGTGGCTGAGTTATACAATATTCAACTATAAAAACATTTAAGATTTTGAATAGTCTTATTTTTTAACTACCACCAAACTAGCATACCATTTGATCTTGAAATATCATTTAACTCGACAAATAAATGATATAATAATTTCATGCGAATTCTGATTACTGGAGGGGCTGGTTTTATTGGTTCCAATTTTGTTCATTATATATATAATAATCGACCTGATTATCATATTACCGTTTTAGATAAATTAACTTATGCTGGTAACCTCAAAAATATTGAAGGTCTATCCAAAGATCGAGTCAATTTTATTAAAGGTGATATCTGTGATCAGTCTCTAGTTGAAGAAATAGTCTCAAAGGTTGAAGCTGTGATTCATTTTGCCGCCGAATCACATAACGACAACTCTCTATCTAACCCTTGGCCTTTTATTCAGACTAACATTGTTGGGACTTATACTATCTTAGAAGCAGTTAAAAAATTTGATAAACGATTACATCATATCTCAACCGATGAAGTATATGGTGATTTAGAACTTAATGATCCCAACAAATTCACTAACACAACTCCCTATAATCCATCTAGTCCTTATTCTAGTTCAAAAGCCAGTTCCGATATGTTAGTCAGGGCCTGGGTAAGAAGTTTTAAAGTTAAAGCAACTATTTCCAACTGCTCTAATAACTATGGTCCATACCAACACGTTGAAAAATTTATTCCCAGACAAATTACCGAAATACTAGAAGGCCGAAAGCCCAAACTCTATGGTAATGGTCAAAATGTCAGAGATTGGATTCATACCGAAGATCACTCTTCAGCTGTTCTCACAATCCTTGAAAAAGGAACAATTGGTGAAACCTATTTAATTGGAGCAAGGGGTGAAAAAAATAACCAACAAGTAATCGAACTAATCTTAGAATTAATGAATAAGCCAACTAACTATTATGAAAGAGTTAACGATCGACCCGGTCATGACCTTAGATATGCTATTGATGCCAGTAAATTAATTAATGAGCTACATTGGCAAGCTAAATATACTGACTTCCGAAGTGGTTTAAAATCAGTCATAAATTGGTATACTAAAAATGAAGCTTGGTGGAAGCCCGACAAACATAAAACTGAAGCAAAATATAAGGAGCTTGGCAGATGAGTGAATTCAGCCCATCAAACTATAACGAATTAATGGTGAATAAGACTGTTATTAACGGATTATTTGAGATTAATTTAGTAGTTAACGGTGATAACAGAGGCTGGTTTAAAGAGAACTATCAACAAGCTAAGTTAGAAGCACTTGGTCTGCCGCACTTTGAATCAGTTCAGAACAACATTTCTTACAATGTAGAGGTCGGCGTCACCAGAGGTTTACATGCCGAACCTTGGGATAAATTCATTTCAGTGGCTAATGGTGATGTCTTTGGAGCCTGGGTAGATTTAAGGCTAGGCCCTGGCTTTGGTCAAGTCTTTACTGCACGTATTGATCCAGGAAAAGCTATCTATGTACCGCGTGGAGTTGCTAATGGTTTTCAAACACTTGATCCAAATGTAGTTTATACTTATTTAGTTAATGATCATTGGTCACCAAATGCAAAATACTCTTTAGTTAATTTGTTCGATCCAGAACTTGCTATTGATTGGCCTTATAAACAAAATGAGGCGATCATTTCCGAAAAAGACGCTAACCATCCAACTTTATCTAGTCTGAAGGCTAGCTTGCTTGAAAAATGAATCATCAAAAAATTCTAATAACTGGTAATAACGGTCAACTTGGTCGGGCTTTAACAGAACATTATTCAACCGCTCAGTCTTATGACTCCAAACAACTTGATATCTCCAGTCAAGAAGATTTATCGAAAATAGCTTGGGATAAACTAGACGTTATTATTAATGCAGCGGCCTATACTAATGTTGACTACGCTGAAACTAATGAGGGTCGACAATTAGCTTGGCGAGTCAACGTAAATGGTACTAGAAATTTAGCTAATTTAGCACTCAAACACAGTTTAACTCTTGTTCATATTTCCACTGACTATGTTTTTGATGGCACCATCAAACCTCATGATGAAGAAGAAGCTTTATCTCCAATCAACGTTTATGGTCAAAGCAAAGCAGCTGGTGATATAGCAGTTAGTCTAGTAGAAAAACACTACTTATTAAGAACCAGTTGGGTGATCGGTAATGGCAAGAACTTTGTTCAAACCATGCTTGAACTAGCTCAAAAAAATATTGAACCAAAAATCGTATCAGATCAAATAGGTAGACTAACTTTCACTAATGAACTAGTTAGAGCGATCGATTATTTACTAGCTAATCGACCGGCTTACGGTACCTATAATGTCAGTAACTCTGGACCAGAAATCAGTTGGTCTGATTTA
>JAJZCO010000071.1 GCA_021846095.1 bacterium
CTGCTCATCGGCAATTAAATCTTCGTCACTCATTTTGCCGAGTTCATTATCTATTACTTTAGTTTTACGTTCATCACCGTATAGCTTTTTAAGTTCAGCTAGTTCATCTTCAATAATAGCTAAAATCTTACTCTCATCAGATAAAATATCCATCAATTTTAAAATTAGCTTTTTAAGTTCAGCTAGTTCATCTTCAATTTTTTGTCTTTCTAATCCTGCTAATGTTCTAAGTTGCATTGCTAAAATTGCTTTAGCTTGTAATTCACTTAATTTAAATCTTTTTATTAAATTAACCTGAGCTTCATCCGTTGTCTGAGATTGTCTAATTGTAGTAATAACTTCATCAATATTATCCAGAGCGATTTTCAATCCTTCTAATATATGGGCTCTGTCTTGAGCTTTTTTAAGTTCAAATTCAGTTCGTCTTCTTACTACAACTTGTCGATGTTTAACATGTTCTTGTAAAATATCCACTAAGCCTAAAACTCTTGGTTGAATACCATCAACTAAGGCCATCATATTGAAGTGAAAAGTAGTTTGCAAAGGAGTCAATTTATACAATTGATTTAAAATTTTCTTAGGATAAGCATCTTTTTTCAGATATAATACAATCTTAACTTCTCCCCTAGCAGTTTCATCTTTTAAATCATTAACACCAACGATTCGTTTATCTTTAATAAGTTCAGCTATTTTTAAAACTAGAGTTTCTTTATTAAGACCATAAGGAATCTCCGAAATAATAATTTGATGACGACCCTTGGTTGAACTTTCTTTAATCTCGGCAATACCTCGTGTTACAACGCCACCTCTTCCCGTAGCATAAGCAGTTCTGATCGAATCCTTACCATAAATTACCCCACCTGTCGGAAAGTCTGGTCCTTTAACGAACTGTAATAAATCATCTAAAGTAGCGTCATTATGATTAATTAAATATATTTCGGCATCTATTATTTCAGTTAGATTATGGGGTGGAATATTTGTAGCCATCCCAACAGCAATACCTAATTGCCCATTTAATAATAGGACTGGCAATTTAGCTGGTAAAACCATTGGTTCTTTTGTTGTTCCATCATAGTTATCTTTAAAATCAACCGTATCTTTATCTATATCCGATAAAATTTCATCAGCCAAACGAGCCATTTTTGCTTCAGTATAACGCATAGCAGCTGGCGGATCACCGTCCATTGATCCGAAATTACCCTGTCCATTAATTAAAGTGTATCGCATTGCCCACGTCTGAGCCATTCTAACCATAGCATCGTAAATTGAAGCATCACCATGAGGATGATATTTACCCATTACGGCACCAACAACATTAGCACTTTTACGATGTCTTGATCCACTTCTCAAACCTTCTTCGTTCATACTATATAAAATACGACGATGAACTGGTTTCATACCATCTCGAACATCTGGCAAGGCACGATCAATAATAACACTCATCGAGTATCTTAAATAATTATCCTCCATGACATCTTCAACTGTTCGAAGTTCCACTGATTTTGAATATTGGCTAATTACTTCCCCGTTCGTTTGATCGTCAGTATTAGATTGATTAATTATTTCTTGGTCTTTATTATCATCCATCATATTATCCTTAATAATTTATAGCAGACAACTATATATCTAAGTCCTTTACAAATTTAGCATTAGCTTGAATAAAGTTTTTCCTAAGTTCTACCTCTGTACCCATCAACTTATTAAACACCGCATCGGCTTTCTCAGCATCAGCAATCTTAACTTGAATTAAAACTCTTTTCTCTGGATTCATAGTCGTTTCAAATAACTGTTCAGCATCCATCTCTCCAAGTCCCTTATATCTTTTTTGTTCTACAAAACCAGCTTGACGATACCTATCATCGGCTTCATTAATAATCGTACCTTCTTTTTTTCGCTTAGCGATAATATCATCTAAAACAATCTCAAGTTCTGCTTCATCATAAATAAAAACGTTATTTTTCTTGCCGGATTTAACTAACTCAAATAAGGGGGGCTTAGCAAGATATAAATGACCACCATCAATGACTTCTTGCATATATCGGAAAAAGAACGTCATTAAAAGAGTACTAATATGACTACCATCGACATCGGCATCGGTCATAATAATTATACGATCGTATCTTAAACCTTTAATATCAAAAGATTCTTCAATACCAACACCTAGGGCTTTAATTAAACTTAATAATTCATTATTAGCTAACATCTTATCAAGTCTAGCTCTCTCAACGTTTAAGACCTTACCTCGTAATGGCAGAATAGCTTGAGTGGCACTATCTCTACCAGATTTAGCCGATCCACCAGCCGAATCACCCTCTACTAAATAAAGCTCGCTATTTAATGGATCTTTAGAAGAACAATCAGCTAATTTACCCGGTAAACTAGCCCCATCAAGAATTCCCTTTCGTAAAATATTTTCTCGAGCTGCTCTAGCGGCTTTTCGAGCTCTGGCAGCCAAAAGCGCTTTACCAACTATTTTACGAGCTACAGCTGGGTGTTCTTCTAAATAGTAATTGAAATATTCATTCATTACTTGCTCAACATAGCCTCGAACTTCTGGATTACCTAGTTTATTTTTAGTCTGACCTTCAAACTGAGGATCGGGTAATTTGACTAGGATAATAGCTGTTAAACCTTCCCTAGTATCTTCACCACTTAGATTCTCTTCTTTTTCTTTTAACAAACCATTTTTGCGAGCATAATCATTAATGACCCTTGTTAAGGCTGCTCTAAAACCAGTTAAATGTGTTCCACCGTCTGGATTTAAGACATTATTAGCGAATGACCTGATAACCTCCGTATAAGCATCAGTATATTGTAACGAAATTTCTACTTGGGTATCTTTGACTGTTTTATCGACATAAAAAATATCCTCATCAACTGGTTCTTTACCAATATTTAAATGCTTAACATAGCTCTGAATACCACCTTCAAAATAAAAACCATAATTTTCACCAGTTTCTTCATTAACTATTTTGGTCTTAATACCCTTAGTTAAATATGCGGCATGCCGTAATCTATCTAGAATTGTCACATAATTAAATTTAACTGATTCAAAAATAGTATCATCAGCATAAAAGATAATTTCAGTCCCGGTTTTAGCAGTCTTACCGATTACTTTTAAATCTGCCTGAGGAATACCGGCTCTATATTCTTGTTGATAAATTTTTCCCTCTCTAAAAACTGTTACTATAAGATGTTTAGATAAGCCATTAACCACACTACTACCAACACCATGAAGTCCACCAGATACTTTATAACCTCCGCCACCGAATTTACCACCAGCATGTAAAACAGTTAAAACTGTCTCAACTGTACTTTTACCAGTTTTAGGATGAATATCTGTTGGGATACCACGTCCATTATCTGTAACTTTAATACCTCCATCAGCCTGCATTATTACCGACACTTCAGTAGCATAACCGGCTAGAGCTT
>JAJZCO010000072.1 GCA_021846095.1 bacterium
CGACATCCATCTTTCCAATAGTAAAAAAAGAGGGGCTTTATTTGTTTAATTATGAATCATGTGCGTGGCGACATTGGTCAAATAAAAATAAAAAACCAACATTAAAAAAGAATAGTTATCACCCCCAAACTTGTGGTTACAACATGAATATACCCCCCATTTTTGATGCAAATCCACCACTCTAGAATAATGACAATGAATTAATACCATGTATATAGTTAATACATTGCATAATAATTTACTTTGAAATAATGAATAACACTAAAGTTTTTCCCACCCCCTCCCCCCGTATTAACTTATCTTCAATAGAAGATGTAAGGAGGGAGTGTGCAAGGGTATATAGAGACGCAAAGATGGGGTTAATACCTGTACAAGATGGCACAAGGCTAATTTACATGTTAGACATTCTAAGAAAGATGATTGAGTCTAATGAGCTTGAAACAAAGCTCTATGAACTTGAGGAAACTTTAAGGCAGAAGAAATAGATTATGTCTAATCTAAAAACAAGATTGAGAAAGCTTAGCAAAGTTGCCAACCCAGAGGTAACGCGAATATTTTATTTAAACTGCTTACCAGGTGACAAAGATAATTCATTTCCAAGGGAAACAGTTAATGGTGAAGATTGGCTTTTAGTGTATACAAACGAAGACAAAACATATAAAGTTTATATAGAACCACCTGAAAAAAATTATATTTATGTTAATGGCAGATATATATTCAAATCGGATTAAAGTTAAATAAATGATTATGCTTAATGTTAGTAGAACAAAGGGGTTATTAGTATTTATTTTATTAATACTGATATCAGCATTAGCATATAGTGATGAAAATATAAACCTAAATCAAAAAGATTTAAATATAAAAATATATGATGCAAACAAAAAAAACTTAATTTGTGTTAAAAATGATTGCATCAGTACAAATGAAATACTAAATAACTCTCTTCAAGCTCAGACAATAAACTCAATACAAGGAATTTTATCTAACCCCAACTATAAGAGTGAATCAGATAGTAAAGACCTATTAATCACAATTTTTAAAATAATAAATGTTAGTGTTAACAATAAAAATTATATATTACTAATTACAAAAGCAAATCAATACGATATACCAAAAAACAAAATCACTGATGACTGCCATGCGTGTAACGCACAGTTCGGACTTATAGTTTATCAATATGAAAACAAATGGTTAGAAATATCAAAAAATCTGTTTATTAGTAAAAATATAGGTGAATTTGGTGATTTCTATTTTGATAATAATGCAATCCAGCTGAATGAAACTAATGATCAAAATATGATTTTAGCCATTCGCGATACTGGCGGAGGAATGGGAGAAACAGCAGATTTTTTAACAATAATTCTAATAAAGTTAAACAATGCAGGTAATTTAGAATCAGAGAATCAAATAAACCAAATAGGTTATATAAAAATTGGAGAAAGTGATTGCGGTTCTATAGCACCAAAGAGCGACACTACAAGTAGTTATTTTTTTGACAATTCAATTTCACCACCAAATCTAATACTAAATAAAGTAACAAAAGATTGTAATGATAAAATCCTGAATGAAGAGAAAAATATTTTATATTCATATGATTCAATTTTAAATGAATATAAAAATACAAATTTAAATTCTAATGAAACGACGAAAAGTTTTAATGATGAAGAAAGTACAACAAACTTCAAAAATGCATTTGATAATTTTTTATATAAGGTTAAAGCTATGTTATTTTTACTCGTAATAGCCAGTATTGTTTTTTACTTTATACCAACAATTGTCGCTTATATTAATGAACAAGATAATACGGCATCAATTTTTATCTTAAATTTGTTAGCAGGCTGGACATTTGTAGGATGGGTAGTGGCTTTAGTTTGGGCTTTTAAGAAGAATCAGAATATACAAATTGTTAATACTATAAAGTCTACGGAAGAAAAAAATATTAAGCGTTATAAGCAAGATACTGAAACACCAGTTCAATCTTCATTTAGTGAAAAATTAGGACAAAAAGATCTATCAAATGATGCATATAAAATATATTTAGTTGAAAAATTCAAGATAACAAAAAATGAAGTTTTAAATAAATATATTTGTAATAATAAGCTTTTTGAGACAGTTGAAGAAGCGTTGCAGGAAGCAGACATAGCCGAAAAAATATAAATATTATCTAATATGATAATTTATCAAGCAGATAAAGAACGATTTCTTAAAAATGTTATTTCAAATGAAATACATGAAATTATCGAACTTACCTATAAAAACAAAACTGGTCGCTCAGTAGCCCCAAACGAAATCAGATCTTGGGAGCAATCTCTCAGATACATGGGAGCTATACTTGATGATGAACAAATACCAAAAGATGTGGGTATTAGTATTGAATATGCTATTCCCCAAACATCAAAAAGGATTGATTTTATTGTTACTGGACAGGACATCGATAAAAATGATCAAGTTATCATAATCGAGCTAAAACAGTGGGAAAGTGCTGAACTAACAGATAAAGACGGTATTGTAAGAACGAGATTTCAGCATGGAATAGCAGAAACAAACCACCCTTCCTATCAAGCATGGTCCTACAGTGAACTCTTAAATCAATTAAATGAAACTGTATACACAGATGAAATAAGACTTCAACCATGTGCATACCTTCATAATTATCTTGATGATAATGTAATTACAAACCGTTTTTATAATAATTATCTTGAAAAGGCTCCGATTTTTCTAAAAGGTAAAGATGAAAAGGAAAAATTAAAAGAATTTATCAAGAAGTTTATAAGCCATGGTGACACTACAAATTTAATGTACCGTATTGAAAACGGTAAAATTAGACCATCTAAGAATCTTGCTGATCGCCTTTCATCAATGCTTCAAGGAAACCCTGAATTCGTAATGATTGATGATCAGAAGTTAGTCTATGAAACTGCTATAAAGTTAGCTCTAGAATCCCAGGAATCAAGTAAAAATGTATTAATTATTGAGGGTGGTCCTGGTACTGGAAAATCTGTAATTGCAATTAATCTTCTTGTAAATCTCATAAAAGAACATCGCTTATTAGCCCAATATGTAACAAAGAACGCCGCTCCTAGAGCCGTCTATGAAGCACGGCTTACAGGCTTAATGACTAAAACAGCAATTTCCCATCTATTTACTGGCTCAGGATCATTTCACAGTACTGACAGCAATACATTTGATGTATTGATAGTAGACGAAGCTCATCGCTTAAATGAAAAATCTGGAATGTTTAAGAATATTGGTGAGAATCAAGTCAAAGAAATCATCAATGCCAGTAAATTATCTGTTTTTTTTATTGATGAAAACCAAAAAGTCACTTTTAACGATATTGGCACTAAAGAAGAAATACAAAAATGGGCTAAGAGTTTAGATGCAAATGTACATTTAATGAGCCTTGAGTC